>CAYUZZ010000133.1:0-6292 GCA_964449505.1 uncultured Hyphomicrobiales bacterium
CTTCAAAATCTGCCCTCTGTAATGGTAATAATTTCGCAAGTGCAGCTTTTCTTTTATCAACTGTATCGGCAAGAATCATCTCTCTCATTGGACCGATTTTACCTTCCCCAAAAAACATGTGTTCAGTACGACATAAGCCAATTCCCTGAGCACCAAATGAAACAGCATTGGCAGCTTGATCTGGTTGGTCGGCATTTGTTCTAACCATCAAAGTACGGAATTCATCAGCCCATTGCATAATCTGATTATACATTTGGAAAGTAGGTGCATTTTCGGGATCTAATGTTTTGCTGATTAAAACTTCTATTACTTCACTTGGTTTTGTAGGGATATTTCCAGCAATTACTTCTCCAGTTGAGCCATCAATAGAAATGAACTCGCCTTCCTTGATAACTATATCTTTACCTTCAGATTTCAATGTCCTTGATTTATAGTCGATTAACAAAGTTCCGCAGCCTGCAACGCAAACTTTACCCATTTGTCGGGCAACGAGTGCTGCATGGGAGGTCATTCCACCACGAGCAGTTAAGATGCCCTCTGCGGCATTCATGCCTGCGATATCTTCGGGAGAAGTTTCTATCCTAACTAAAATAACATTTTCGCCCTTTGCTTTCCATGCAACAGCATCTTCTGCGTTAAATACAACTTTACCAGCAGCAGCGCCAGGACCTGCATTAAGTCCTTTTGCAAGCAATGCACCACCATCAAGAGCTTTTTTCTTTTCTTTTAAATCAAACACTGGTCTTAATAATTGGTTAAGCTGGTCGGGTTCAATTCTCATCAGAGCTTCTTCTGGAGTAATCAAACCTTCTTTTACCATATCTACGGCAATTTTGATAGCTGCCATAGCCGTACGTTTGCCAATGCGACACTGCAACATCCATAATCTGCCATCCTGTATTGTAAATTCCACATCAAGCATATCACGATAATGATTCTCAAGAATCTCTCGGATACTCATTAATTCTAAGTAAGATTTACTGTCACTTTTTTCTAATTCAGATATTGGAAGTGGAGTTCTTGTACCAGCAACTACATCTTCGCCTTGAGCATTCATTAAATATTCACCGTAGAAGTAATTATCGCCATTTGCAGCATCTCGGGTAAAGGCAACACCAGTACCTGATGTTTCGCCCATATTACCGAATACCATAGATTGAATATTTACTGCAGTACCCCAACTTTCTGGTATATTGTTCAATTTACGATAAACAATAGCACGGTCATTCATCCATGATTGAAATACTGCGCCAACTGAACCCCATAATTGCTCATTAACATTTTCTGGGAAGTCCATTCCTTTGATTTTCTTAATTTCTGCTTTGAATTCGGCAACTAATTCTTTTAAATCTTGAGCAGTTAAATCAACATCTAATTTAACTCCTTTAGAGTGTTTCTTTTCTTCAAGAATTCTTTCGAATGGATCAATATCATCTTTGCCTTGTGGCTTCAAATCTAAAACTACGTCTCCATACATTGCAACGAATCTTCTGTAAGAATCATAAGCAAAACGTTCGTTACCTGATTTTTCAATTAAGCCCTTGACAGTTTCATCATTCAAACCTAAGTTTAAAATTGTATCCATCATACCTGGCATAGATGCTCTTGCACCTGAACGAACTGATAAAAGCAATGGATTTTTTGGATCACCAAATTTAGCGCCCATTTCTTTTTCAATTTTTTCGATAGAATGTTCTACTTGTTTTTTTAGTTCCTTGGGATAGTTTTTGTTATTATCATAAAAATCTATACATACTTCAGTTGTTATTGTAAATCCTGGAGGAACGGGCAATTTTAAATTAACCATTTCTGCAAGATTGGCTCCCTTGCCGCCAAGTAAAGCTTTCATTTCCGCAGTACCATCGGCTTTGTTACCGCCAAAATAATATACGAACTTGCCTTTTTCTGACTTTGCATCGTCAGACTTTTTGTCTTTTTTATCTTTATTTTTTCCCATTTTGAAGGCTCCTAACTTATTAAAAATTGTGCGAAATATAATCTACAAAATTATGAAAAAAATTTAACACTTAATGTTAATATTTTGTTAATTTTGTTCGTATTTTTAGGGAATTCTTAAAGTTTGTTATTAAAATTTATGTGTGGAGAAAAAGCTATGCGATTTATTTTTACAATTTTTGCCGTTGTAATATTTGGTGTATTTACATCTTGCGACAATTCTAATCCATCTAGCCCAGACGACAATAATGATGATCCTTTTAGTAATGGTGGCACTGAACGCAATATGATTGTTGTAATCAGTGATATTCACTTAGGTGCAGATCTAAGTTACGCTGAATGTAAAGCAAACCTACCATTATTAACTAAATTACTCGAAAATGTTAGAATTTCACAGAATGTTAAAGAACTTGTTATTGCAGGTGATTTGTTGGATGAATGGTTTGTTCCTGCTAATATAGATACATACCAAGGAAAAGACCAAAATGATTTTGTTAAAAGGATTGCCTTAGCAAACAAAGAGGTAATTGATGCTTTAAACAATATTATTAAAGAAGGGAAAATATTAGTAACTTATGTACCTGGCAACCACGACTTAACAATTACAGCAGCAAATGTTGAAAGTATTCTACCCGGAATAAACCAAGCACGAGATAATATTCAAGGTTTGGGAACATATACACCCGCAAGTATGCCACAATTAGCAGTTGAACATGGTCACAGATACAACTTTTTCTGTGCACCAGATCAAATATCGAACAAAGATATTGCTCCGGGTTCAATAATGCCTCCTGGCTATTTCTTCACAAGAATTGCTACGCTACATGTTGTTCAAAAAGCATTAAACAATGGTGTTGACCCTGTTCCTGGCGATACTATGCCAATAATTACTGAAAATGTGAACGGAGGCGAGAGCCAACAATTAGCATATTATTATTGGAAAACTTGGAAAGAATTAATGATTTCATTACCTATATCAAATAAATTTAGTGATAAAGTAATTCTCACTAATGTGGGTGGATTTACTGAATCATATTCAATTAACGATTTGATGCCATCCCAAGAAACTCCTGGTGGATTTATTGAAGGAAAATTATTCAAGGAAATTCAGGATTCTTGGTATGAAAGATGCAAACAAAACAAGGTTGAAGTTACTACTCCTGCAAGTGAAGCAATTGCATTAGCTGCTGACTATAAGCAAACCGATATCCAGGCAACAAGAGAATATTTTATGAATCCTAAATCAAACAAACGAATAGTAGTATTTGGGCATACCCATTTTCCTGAGATAATTCAAACAGTTAATTACAAAAATGAGAGAGCCATCTATGCTAACTCAGGAACTTGGATTGATAAAAATGCTTCAACAGCAAACTTTATTGTAATCACTCCACAGAATGCAAGTAGCTCATCTCAAACCTATATCAAGCTTTATAACTTTGAGAAACAAGTAGTTACGAAAATGGCGGTTGACTCATTAAGATTGTAGAGAATTAATATCTAAATGATATTTTTATATTAAGGTTTTTAAAATGTAATGTTTTAAAAACCTTTTTTTTATATTATAGCAATTCTCTTCCATTTTTATATGATGAGCGCAACCTAGTATTATATGTTTCTATTAAATTTGTTGTATAATAGAAACTTTAATAATTTTTCAATTTAACTTATAATTTAGAGATAATTAAATCGTTTATTATATTATTTATTAGCTAAATTTTAAACTAAATTGGAGAAAAATATTATGGCTTTCGAATTAAAAGATTTACCTTATGCTAAAAATGCTCTTGCACCGTACATTTCAGAAGAAACTATGGATTTTCACCATAGCAAACACTTACAGGCTTACGTAAACAATACAAATAATTTGATTGCAGGGACTGAATTTGAAAATTTATCATTAAATGATATCATAATTAAATCTAAACAAGGTCCTATTTTTAATAACTCTGCTCAAATCTGGAATCACGAATTTTTCTGGAACGTAATGGCTCCTAATGGTGGCGGTACTCCAAGTGGTGATTTATTAGCTGCTTTGGAAGCAAATTTTGGTTCATTCCAAGCTTTCAAAGAACAATTTATTAAAGGTTCTACTTCATTATTTGGTTCTGGTTGGGCTTGGTTAGTTAAAAATCAGGATAGTAAGCTCGAAATCGTATCATTCAGTAATGCAGGTAATCCATTATCTGTTGGCAAAACAGCATTATTAGGAATAGATGTATGGGAACATGCTTACTACGTTGATTATCGTAACGCCCGTCCAAAATATATAGAAGCATTCTTCGAAGTAATTAATTGGGATTTTGTTGGCAAACAATTGTAATAATACAAAAGTTTTAAAATAATTTTTTAGATAGGGGCTGTCTCAAAAACATTTATTTTTTGACAGTCCCATTCTTTATAATAAAGATTATAATTTCACAAATTTACTAACTTTATCTCCCAATTTAATAAAATACAATCCACTTGGAATGCCTGAAATATCTATCTGTTGAACAGTATGGTTGTAACTGGACATAAAATTTGCTGAGCGTAAACAGTTCCTGCAAATAAGCTTATCATTAAACAAAGTAAATAATTTTACATTTTTAATTTGAGAACAAGCAATTTTATCGATAGAGCCATCTTTCATTTTGATGGATAGAGTATCGCTTTGTGCCTTAAGTTCTATAATTATCAAAATGAAAACAAAAGCGAATGTTAGAAAATACTTCATAATTCAAACTCCATATATTGTTAAAATATGTTTCAATGATTTCAAATATTGACAACAAAGTTAATGAGTAATAATATTTAAATTAATTCAATTATAAAATCCATAACAAAAAGAAACATATATTGTTACAAAATATTTTTTTTTGATTAGATAATTTATGTTGGCGAGGAAACGAACCTGATTTATAATTTAATTTATAAAAATTAATTCTTCAAAATTGCTTGTATTTATTAACGTCATAAGCAAATTTTAGTGAAATTAATATTTTGCAAAAGTACTTTGAATCATTAACAGGCTATAGGGCTTTAGCTGCTCTGATGGTTCTGATAGGTCATTTGGTAGGGAAAGGCGATTTAGGAAATCTTTGGTTTATCCATTATGGTTGGACTGGAGTAAATCTTTTTTTTACTCTATCGGGTTTTTTGTTTACTTACCTTTATTTTGATAAGTTCATTGATGGCTCACAATCATTGAAAGAATATTTCCTAAAGAGAGTTATAAGAATTTATCCACTTTGCATATCTCTAATTCTTATTACTGTGGCATCAAGACCTGTATATTCAATTTGGAATATTCTTACTCATATTACTCTAACCCATTCATATTTTCAATCATTCAGGTATTCTATTAATTCACCAATGTGGACGCTTACCGTTGAAGAATCCTTCTATTTTTTAGTGCCAATTTTGTTTGTAATATTGGGCAAATTTTGGGAAGTTAAATGGTTTAAAACCATATTAGGTAAAATATTCTTCATAACATTAGTTCTGTTATTTATCAATTTTGGATTTAATAACTTAGCCACACAACTAATCAATATAATCTATTATTGTTCAGGAGTTTGGGATATTGGTATATGGACTGCTACTATATTTGGTAGATTTTTCGATTTTGGTATCGGAATAACTGCTGGATTATTATTTCTTAAACTACCTCACTCAAAAATCTTTACAAATAAATATTTATCAAGTTCTTTGTTTGTAATGGGAATAGCCGTTTGGTTTATTGCAGCCTACTGGGTAGAAATCAATGGAGGTACTGCTGTGGCTACCCAACACAAACTTTATTCTTATGTTTTTAAATTATATTCTTTGGGGGCAAGCATTATGATAATTTCCCTTGTTGGCAATTCAATCCCAGCTAAACTATTTTCACTGAAACCAGTAGTATATGCGGGCAAGGTATCTTTTGCTCTTTATCTTGTTCAGTATATGGCATTTGGACCACACAAAAGTATTTCTATGTCCTTATTAAATTGGTTCCAATTATCAACGAATAATCTGTGGTTGTCGTCATTGACAGTGGTTGTAGTAATTTTCATTCTTTCGTCGCTACTTTATCATACAATTGAAATACCAGCCCAAAAATACTTCAGAAAATTATTATAGGTACATTATTAAAAGTTTCAGCCAATAAATTGCTAATAAATATTCCAAGCCAGCTCATAGATCCTAATTTTTTCATTGCTTTTTTCCTTAATTGATATGTTCTCATTTAAAGATTTAACTTTTTCTTTTTCAACATTAATATCAATATTTAAAGAATTGAGTTTTTTATTTAAGTTAACGAATTCAATTTTATTTACAGTTTTTGACTTTTTTACAAAATAAAATATCAGCC
>CAYUZZ010000134.1:0-6229 GCA_964449505.1 uncultured Hyphomicrobiales bacterium
CAAACAACTTTGTATTATTTAATTTATAACATCTCAAATGGTGCCCCATCAGGATATTTCCTGTTTAATATGTTATTACATATAGGTACAGTACTGGCACTTTACTTCTTGTTGATGGAACTTAAGTTTTCCAAAAAAGTCTCTTTTTGGTTTTCGTTAATTTTTGCTGTAAATCCTTTGTTTGTACATTCTGTATCTTGGATTCCATCACTTGGCGATTTGGTTATGGGACTTACAATTAGTACATCATTTCTATTCTTTATTAAGTATGCAAAATATAAAAAGATATGGATGTTGATTATGCACCTTGTTTTTTTTATAATGGCACTATTGTCCAAGGAATCCGTAATTTTATTTCCCTTGATATTAATAGCGTATTTTTACTTAGAAAGGTTAAATTTGAAGTATAGAATAAAAGATATTTTTCATGCCGCAATTGGTTGGGCGTTAATAATTATAATTTATTTTATTCTTAGAGCGAGTTATATCAATATGGGGCAAGCAGCAGAGACTTTTAATTTTCTATTCATAATCAATAATTTACCTGCTATCCCTGAACTTATA
Organism: uncultured Hyphomicrobiales bacterium; assembly: GCA_964449505.1. Classification (GTDB taxonomy): domain Bacteria; phylum Bacteroidota; class Ignavibacteria; order Kapaibacteriales; family UBA2268; genus JBDHXE01. Next base: position 565 of record CAYUZZ010000134.1, read on the forward strand.
TTTAAGTTTTTTATCCCCTTGGGTTTATCCCCACTACCAAGATTCGAAACCTACAAGGTAATAATTGGATTATTGATGATAGGTACTTTGGGGTATTTTTCATATAGAAATGATAGATATAAAAATCCTTTGATTTTTTTGGGTTTTTTGTGGTTATTACTTTTTATTCTACCTACACTAACATTCAATCATCAATTATCGGATATTTCTTATCAATATTTGGAACATAGGGCTTATGTTCCCTTCATTGGAATTATATTTATTTTGGCTCTTATACTCAAAAATGTGATTGAAAATAATCCAACATTCAATCGGTTATTGATAGCAATAGCTATTGTATATAGTGCTTATTCATATATATATTCATTCAATTACAAAGACCCAGAAAAATTTTACGGCAGGGCAATTTTAATTAATTCAAATGACCCAATTTGTTATTATAACAGAGGTGTTTCTCGACACCAGAAAGGTAAGCTTGATGAAGCTTTGCTTGATTACAATAAAGCTTTAGTAATCAAACCTGATTACAATACAGTTTTTAATAATCGGGGAATAATATTTGCGGTAAAAAATATGCCAATACCTGCTATTAGGGATTTTACGAAGGGGATAGAGACAAATCCGAGATTTGGCGATTTATACACCAACCGTGCAAATGCTTATACTTTGCTTAAAGAATACGATAAAGCCTTAGAAGATTATTCAACTGCAATTTCCTTAAATTCCCGTGACGCTAAAGCATATTTGTATAGAGCGAATGTTAAATTTTTGACTAACAGAAAAGATGATGCTTGTGATGATGTTAGAAAATCGGCAGAGCTTGGATTACAGCAAGCAATTGATGTTTATAACAAAAATTGCAGGCAAAATTAAATTTTATTAAGTTAATAAAATTCGATAAATTGCAAGATTAATTTGTAATATTTTAAGAGAGTTTAAGTGCAAAATATCTTTTCGGTGAAAAAACAAAAAAAAGAATATAATTTATTAGAATTAATACCGTTTAGAAACTATCAGTTTGTTTATAATGAAAATAAAAAAATTGATGTGTTGGTGCCAAGATTTAATGATAGGTTTTTTGGAAAGTTTTTACAACCTAGACTTAAGAACCCTCATATCAAAGCCAATTTAGATGATATGGGCACAAGTGTTTGGGAGTTGATGGATGGTCAAAACAAAGTTGAGGATATTATTATTAAAATGAATGAGTACCATTCGGAAAATGAAGAAAATTTAGAAGAAAGAATAAAAGTATTTATTCAAAATTTATACAGAAATAATTTTATTAAATTTTATCAAATCAAATAGGAGTCTTAGAAATGTCAAGACAATTAGTAGGAATTAGTCCAGAAAAAGTATGGTATTACTTCGAAGAAATCACAAAGTACCCAAGACCTTCCAAAAAAGAGGAAAAAATTGCCGCTTTTATAAAAGGGTGGGCAGAGAGTAAAGGCTTGGAAGTTAAAAGTGACAAGATAGGTAACTTTGTTGTAAGAAAAGATGCAACACCAGGCATGGAAAACAGGAAATCTGTTTGTATTCAGGGGCATATCGATATGGTTTGCGAGAAGAATGCAGATGTTGAGTTCAATTTTGATACCGATTCCATACAACCTTATATTGATGGCGATTGGGTAAAAGCTCGTGGTACAACATTGGGAGCCGATAATGGTGTTGGTGTATCAATGGGAATGGCGCTACTCGATTCAACAGATATTCCACACCCTGCCCTTGAATTATTGCTAACTTTAGACGAAGAAACTGGTTTGACTGGTGCAATGGAATTAGGTACAGATTTATTGAGGTCAGATATTTTAATTAACCTTGATTCCGAAGAAGATGGTACATTCACTATTGGTTGTGCTGGTGGTATGAATACTTTAGGTGTTTATCCATATAAAGCAGACTCATTGCCTAACAATACTACCACATATAAAATTAGCATCACAGGTCTTAGGGGTGGTCACTCTGGAATTAATATCCATGAAGGTAGGGGAAACGCTGCTCAATTAATGACTAGAATATTATGGAATTTAACTAATAAATTGAACTTAAGATTAAGCGAAATTAGTAGTGGTAGCAAACATAATGCTATTCCAAGGGAAGCATTCGCAACAGTTATCATTGCAAGCCCCGCTGTTTCTGATTTTGAAAAGGATATTAAAGAATATAACAAAGTTTTCAAAGCTGAATATGCAACCGTAGAACCAAATTTGAATATAGATTGTACTGTAGTGGCACCAGCTAGTAGAGTTATGACAGTTGCTGCACAGAAAAGTATGCTTTCATCATTTTACTCTATTGCTCATGGCGTATATAGAATGAGTCCTGATGTAGCAGATCTGGTACAAACTTCAAATAACTTTGCAATTATTGAAACAAAATCTGATTCTATCGAAGTACTAACAAGCCAAAGATCATCTGTTGAAACAGAAAAATTAGATATTGCTGCAAAAATTAGATGTAGCATGGAGTTAGGTGGTGCAGAAGTAATTCAGGGTGCCGGTTATCCAGCTTGGCAACCAAATATTAATTCACCAATTTTAAGTGAAGCCAAGAAAAAATATGCCGAAATAAATGGCACTGATGCCGAAATTATGATTATTCATGCAGGTCTTGAATGCGGTTTGATAGGAGAGAAGTACCCTGGTATGGATATGCTCTCTTTTGGACCAACATTGGAAGATGTTCATTCTCCCCAAGAAAAAGTGTCAATTCCCTCTACTGAAAAAACTTGGAATTTTTTAGTGGAAGTAATTAAAAGCATACCTCTAAAATAATGTTATTTTGAGATATAAAATTTAGGTTGTATTAAAAGTTTAATACAACCTTTTTTTTGAAAGATTTTAGAAATTAATTTTATATATTTGTAATGAACTTGACGATATAAATTTAAAAAAGCTGATAATGACATTTTGTTTCATTTATTATATATTGATTAAATTTGTATTTATTTAGAATTTTGAAATGTTAGATATTCTGTGGATATATGTAATTGTGGAAACAATTAATAATATTTATGTTTATTTAATCTAAGATGTTGTATATTTAGAGTAGTTACTATTACAATTTATTTAAACAAAATCACCGTAATAGTTCAAAATAAAAATGTAACACTTATTTGGTTTTCAATATTTCTAATTTAGAGTCGAAAATATTAAATAAATAAATATAGGTTAATTGAAATGGCATCTCTAAAATTAAAAAGGTCAATGAATACCTTATTAAAGGATTATATTTGTCTTAACGAAGACGAAAGCATACTTATCGTTTCTGACTCTAAACGACAAGAGCTCAGTTTTAACTTTTTCGAATTGGCAAAAAAGATTACAACAGATAGCTATTATTTGGAAATTTGTGATGGATTAACCGAAGCTGAAGTGCTTCCAAGCATAATATTCGAAAGCTCAAAATCTGTTGATTCTTTACTTGTAGTTGCAGATATTCCTATAATGGATTCCAAGTTAATAAAGAAAATATCAAGTTTAGGAATTAAAGTTGGAGTACTTCCTTCCATATCTGAAGATGCATTTACAAGATGTATGTCGGTGGAATCTGATACAATTCATGAAACAAGCACCAAAATTCTAAGCATTTTGCAAAATGCTTCAATGGTTAGAGTTGAAGCAAAAAATGGTACTAATATTTCCCTTCCTATTAAAAATAGAGAGGTATATGCAGAAACCGGAATTTTAAAGAAAATTGGTCAAACAGGCTATATTCCATCAGGTAAGGTATTTGTATCCCCTTGGGATGCTAAATCTAATGGTATAATTATTTTTGATGCTTATATTGAACAAATCGGTGTTTTGAAAAATGCCGTTAAAGTTGAGGTTGAAAATGGAATTGCAACTAAAATATCGGGTGACGGTGAAGAAGCAAAAACTCTTGCTAAAATTCTTAATAAACATGGTGAAGAGGCAAGAAACGTAGCTGAATTTGGATTGGGCATTAACAATAAAGCCATCATTTCAAGTGACTTTTTTGAAAGTGAAATTTCGCTTGGTACATGCTACATTGCTTTTGGCAAGAATATTTCTTTGGGCGGCAATGTTGACATTCCAATCAGATTGAGTTGTGTATTGGAGAAGCCAAGTATCTTTATTGACGATGAGTATTTGATCAATAACGGAAAATACACAATAAACTAAACCTTAATATATTGAAAGATTAAAACATCTTCCTCAAATGTTAGATTTGCGAAAGATGTTTTTTATTTTATTATTCAATTATTACAAATCGTCTAACAATACTTTGATTATTGTAACTTATCAATATGTAATAGTTTCCAACGGGAAGTTTTCCGAGGAATACTTCATAAGTCTGAGAATTAGACAAGTTGCAGTTAAAATTGTCAGTAATATATTTATTTCCCAACAAATCATAAATATTAATTGAAATCTCACCCGATTTTTTTGGTATGTTGATGTGTAAGCTGTTTCCTTTTGAAATTGGGTTTGGATATACCGACCAATCATGCTGCTGCGTATCATTGTTTTTCACAGAGACTATATTGCTCCATTCCGAACATAATAGGTATGATTTATCAATTGCTATCGAATCAATTTGACTCTCAAGTTGTAAAATGTAATCTTCTATTCTGCTATTGTTATACAAAACAATAGATGTGTCGAGTTTGCTTTTTACGAAAAAGTCAATTTTAATAAAATTGTTGAATGTTTCCCTCATTGCCAAGTCTCTTTGAACTTGCTCCAATCTCAGAGTGTAATTATAATTCTCATCAATGTCGGTACCCTTAAAATTCAGGGATGTATTATAAATTGGGTGTCCTGCTCCAAAAACCCATTGTTCAAAAAATTCTTCAGCGGGAAATTCGATTTTATTGTAGTCCAAATAACTTACCAAATCATTTTTAAAATCCATACTGCTAATATTTCTAAATTTGTGCTTATTAAATAAAAATTTCATAAACCTGAGATAATCCTCGCCCAATCTTCTGAACAGCATATTAAATATCCACGATGCCTTAGTATAAGTCAGGTGGGTATAAGTGAAAATCTTATTTGTGGGAGTTAGATTTAGTACTTTATCATATAGATTTTTGTCACTTAGATATCTCCAAGCCCTATCAGTAAAATACTTATTATAAGCCTCCAGAGCAACACCATTACCTTTAGGCAATAATTGGTAATAAATCCACATTGCTTCGAACCAGGTAGCTCCACCCTCATTAATCCATATATCCTGCCACGACTCACAAGTAATCAAATCACCAATCCAATGATGAGCAATTTCGTGTGCTATTCCTAATTCTGAATTATATGCCATCCAAACCCTGTTCACGGTAGTGATAGTCTGGTGTTCCATACCACCAAATGTGAAAGGTTGAATAGCAGCGTGACCATATTTATCGAATTGATATTCTCCAAATAAATCCGAGAAAGCACTCAAAATTTGCGGAGTATTTTTGAAAGTACTAATTGCATCGTAGCTATCACCATTAGCAAAACTACCCAAATAATCGGATTCCCAAACAAAATTGTAGATAGGTACAGTATCTTTTGGATTATTAAAACGAATATAATTATCCTGGTAGAGTTTGTAAATTGAAGCTGTAACCGACATTAAATAAGTAGATATAGGGGCTTTCTTATCACTCCAATAATAAATTTTATAACCTTCCTGACTGTTATTTTCAGTAATA
>CAYUZZ010000135.1:0-6209 GCA_964449505.1 uncultured Hyphomicrobiales bacterium
AAAATATTGTTCCATTAATTCCCCAAATAAAATATTTAAAATATTAGACGTTTTGTATCAATAAAATAGTTAAAACAATAAGAATTTCGATTAAAATGTGCGGTAGATTTGCATTAACAGCCACAACCAAAGATATTGAAAAATTGATGGCATTTAAAGTATTTTCAGAAGAATATACCCCCTCAGATAATATTGCTCCTGGAGCAAAGATTTATGCGATTGTAGATAATGCTCCAGATCATCTTTCTACTTTGCAATGGGGTCTGATCCCCTCATGGTCAAAGGATATTTCCATTGGAAACAAAATGTTCAACGCAAGAGCAGAAACAGTATGGGAAAAGGTTAGCTTTCGACACCTGATTAACAAAAAAAGATGCTTAATACCAGCATCTTCATATTTTGAATGGAAACAAATAGATGGTAAGGAAAAAAAACAAAAATATCGCATCGGAATAATAGACCAGCCAATATTCTTTTTTGCTGGATTATGGGATGAATGGAAAAATCCTGCTACACAGTCAATAGTCAAGAGTGCTACAATAATTACCTGCGAGCCAAACGAAGAAATGTCCAAAATTCATAACAGAATGCCGGTAATAATTAACAGTACAATGCTTGATGCATGGCTTGCACCTAATTTGGAAAGAAGTAATATTGAAACATTATTGATGCCCTATTTGGAAAAAAAAATGTACTTTGCTGTAGAAAATTAATAAAAATAAATATTTATTTTATTTACTAAGAAAAATATAGTATTTTTGTGATTTATTTTTGCGGACGTGGCGAAATTGGCAGACGCGCCAGACTTAGGATCTGGTACTGTGAGGTGTGAGAGTTCGAGTCTCTCCGTCCGCACATTTATTTATTAAATCGGAATATATTATTGGAAGCACGCTCTGAACAAATCAATCAATGTGAAAAAGAAATTTTTTTTACGTTGGATAGGCTGGAACTTGAACCATATTTCCAAAAAGCATACATTGATGCACAAAAAAATGTAAAAATATCTGGCTTCAGACCTGGCAAGGTTCCTATGGCTATGGTAAAAAAAATGTACGGAAAGGCATTAGAAAGAGAAGCTGCTGATGATATAATTAATGATGTTTTTAATAAATACCTCAAAGAAAATAATCAAGGTTTTTATGGGCAACCTCATCTTCATGAATTTGAATTAACTGATGAATTCTTAAAATTTTCTTTACACATAGAGGTAGAGCCTGAATTCGATTTGGCTGAATACAAGGATTTGGTTGTTGATGAACCTGTCCATAAAGTTGACGAGAATGAAGTAATCAGTCAGATTGATTTGATTTGCGAACGTAATGGTAAAGTGGAAGTGGCTGATACAGTAACTGACTATTATCATGTTTGTGGTTTAAATGTAACTGAACTTGACGAAAATCTCCAGCCGATAATAGAGAAACCAGCAGTCAAAGAACATATTTATCTGAAGGATAACAAAATCCTTAAAGAGATTAAGGACGCACTTATTAATACCAAGGGTGGTGATATTGTAGATGTTAATATTCCAGCAAATGGAGATGCAATAGAAAGACATCTTCGTTTGGAAGTACTCGAAATTGAAAAAATAACTCCAGCAGTGCTTGATGATGAATTTGTTAAGACAATTACAAACTCCAAACTTAGTACCACTGATGAGTTTAAAGAAGACTTGGAATTTCAATTGCAGGAGGAATGGGATAAACTCAGTCGTAAACAATTAGAAGAAAATCTGGTTAATAGAATACTTGAAACTCAACCAGAATTTGATATTCCAAAGACCTTAATAAGCACAATAGCCGAAAATCTTTTCAAATCAGAAATGGAAAGATTAAAATTAAAAGATAACGAGCAAACAAGGAAGCAATACTTTACGCAATACTTGTTTGACAATTCAAAACGGATTGCTCGTTGGCAAATAATAATGAACAACATTATTAAAAAAGAAAATATTGAGATAGAGGACCACGACTTAGATGCAGAAACAGAGAAACTAAGTGCTTCTTATAATCTTGACCCTGAAATAATTAAAAATCATATTAAAAATGACAAAGAATTTATTAACTCATTATTGGTAAAAAAAGCTATGGACTTTTTGCTAGATTTTACAGTAACAAATGAAGTTCAGTTTATGAACAATGATTTATCCCTAAATAGTTATGAAGATGATGATGATTACGAAGATGACGATGATTTGAATGATGAAGAACTCGACATTGACGAATTAGATGAAGCAATTTACGAACAAGATTTCGACGAATTTGATGAAGAGGACGAAGAGGAAGATGAAGAGGTTATCGAACCAATCGACGTCGATGAAGACGATGACGATGATGACAAATAATTAGATTTGAAATAAAGTAGAATAATGCCTTCTTAGATTCGTTTCTAAGAAGGTTTTTTATATCAAAAAAGGAAATTTATGAATAATCAGCTGATACCCATAGTAATAGAGCAAACAAGTAGAGGGGAACGTTCCTATGATATATATTCAAGGCTTCTTAAAGATAGAATATTGTTTATAGGTTCCCCCATTGATGATTATGTTGCCAACTTGGTAATTGCACAGTTGCTTCATCTGGCAAGTGAAGACTCCAAAAAAGACATTCATTTATATATTAATTCTCCTGGTGGAAGTGTTACTGCTGGATTAGCAATTTATGATACAATGCAGTTCGTAAAACCCGATGTCTCGACAATTTGCGTGGGTTTAGGAGCATCAATGGCTCAGGTGTTATTATGTGCCGGAGCAAAAGGTAAAAGATTCGCCCTGCCTCATTCAAGAATTTTAATGCACCAACCATCTGGTGGTACACAGGGGCAATCCTCCGATATTGAAATTTACACAAAAGAAATAATTAGAATGAGAGATTCTCTATATTCAATAATAGCTAAACATACAGGCAAAGATATAAGCGAGATTTTAAAGGATGCTGATCGAGACAAGTATATGAGTTCGCAGGAAGCATTCGAATATGGTATTATTGACAAAATCTTAGAAAAAGTTCCCGAAAATATTGAACAAGAAAGTAAAAATGAACAAGAATCCAAATAATAAATGCTCATTTTGCCTGAGAAGTCAGAAAGAAGTGTTTGCAATGATTCAAGGTCATAGTAATACTTTTATTTGCGACTCTTGTGTTGATGAAGCAATGAAAGTAATTAAGGAAATGAGAGGGCAAAATTCGTTGCCAGCAATAAAAGGTACTTTACCAAAACCTTCAGAAATGAAAGCTTTTCTTGATAACTTTGTGATTGGTCAGGATAACGCCAAAAAAGTAATGTCAGTAGCAGTTTACAATCATTACAAAAGAATTTTTAGCAAAGTTGATAAAGCATCTGATGATGGAATTGAAATTGAAAAAAGTAATATTCTTTTGATTGGTCCAACTGGTACTGGCAAAACTCTTTTGGCACGTACTTTAGCAAAAATATTAAATGTGCCTTTTGCAATTGCAGATGCTACCACCATCACCGAGGCTGGTTATGTTGGAGACGATGTAGAATCTGTGCTACTAAGTTTACTTCAAAATGCTGATTATAATGTTGAAAAAGCACAAAATGGAATAATTTATATAGATGAAATTGACAAGATTGCCCGCAAAAGCGAATCATCGAGTATCACTCGTGATGTATCGGGCGAGGGTGTCCAGCAGGCTCTGCTTAAAATATTGGAAGGGACTCGTTCTGGAGTACCACCCAAAGGTGGTCGTAAACATCCCGAACAATCCTTAATATATGTCGATACATCTAATATTTTGTTTATTTGTGGAGGAGCTTTCGAAGGTCTTGATAAAATAATTGCAAGAAGGCTTAAGAAAACAACCATTGGGTTTACAGCTGAAGAATCAATCAATGTAGATGCTACATCAGAATTACTAAAGAGGGTTGAGCCAGACGATTTAATTCAATTCGGTTTTATACCGGAATTAACTGGAAGAGTACCAATTGCTACTGCCCTGGAAGAGCTAACTGATGGGGCTATGCTAAGGATTTTGACCGAGCCAAAAAATTCTATCATTAAACAATTTAAAAAGCTTTTGAAAATCGACAAAATTGATTTGGAATTTACTGAAGATGCCCTCAAGGCTATAGTTGCAAAAGCAAGACAACGTAAAACTGGTGCACGTGCTTTGCGATCCATCATTGAAGAGATTATGCTTCCAATAATGTTCGATGCTCCAAATATGCCAAATATTGAATCTATAATGGTAACTGAAAATACCGTAAAAAATGGTGAGGTCGCCGAATTCGTATTCAAAAAAGGTAAAAAAACTGCCTAAATCTCATCCAAAAATAAAAATAATTGAATAAAAAAGGGGTTCTCGGATAATGAAAACCCCTTCAATTTTGCTTGTAATTTTACAATTTATTGAACTTAGAAATATAGTTGCTTTTCTTGCCCTCGAAAATAATCATATAAGATCCTGCAGGTAAATTATTCAAGGATATATTGAAAATTAAATTATCCACTTGATGTGAAAATAATTCATTACCCACAATGCTATAGATTGTAAAGCTACTTATTTCATCTGTAATCATATCCAGATGAACGTTAAGATTGTCAAAAGTAGGATTGGGACTAATTTTAATTAATTCACTTGTCTTGAAATCTATCACACCGCTAGCATCTGTTCCAACTCCCTGCAAATTTATAATTAACTCTTTGGGTTCTGCATTGTTTTTAATCTTAAGCGTTGCACCCTTTTCCCCTAAAGACTTGGGGCGAAATACAACATTCATAGTGGCAATCTCCGAAGGTTTCAAATCCTCCTGAGGTTGGCTCATTATTTTGAATTCAGTAGTATCAGCACCTTCAGGAAATATAATGGAAACCGATTCTAATTGTAAATCTACATTCCCGGAATTTTTAAATTCAATTTTCCCGATCTTGGAGCTTCCAATTTTAATACTGCCGTAATTGAAAGGATTACTGCTCACAGAGGAGATTTCCTTCCTTTCGCTGACAGGACTTAGGATTACATCCAAAAATCCAATACCGCTCATTCCTGCACTCCATAGTCTAACATTTGACCCATCATTCAATCCTATTGCAAGGTCGATACCGTCCAATCTTTTTGTTAGAACTGGTTTCCAACTCGAACCATTGTCATCAGATTCGAAAGTTTCGTTCAAATTTGAGACAAGTAATAGTTTACCTGCATCAGGTACGCAATGAATGTCAGCTGGGCTAAATCCAGACTTACTGAAGTCTTGCATTCCAGTTTTCCAATTTTCACCGCCATCTGTTGTATAAGCTAAAAAAGTAATTGCAGTTTGGCCACTACCAACATTATAAAGGGCATAACCATTTTTATCATCCATAAATGACATTTTTGAAAGACTCGTACCTATGATTGTTTTGCTTACATTCCATGTATCTCCAAGATCATTAGAGTAATAAACTCTACCTTGTGATGTACCAAACCAAATATTATCACCAATAATGGCAACAGATTCAACATAACCAGTCTCTGTGTTTAATGGAGCTGGCACCCCATTTATCATAGACCAAGTTAAACCGCCATCATTAGTTTTGGCAATACCCCAAACAGAAGCTATTGGGTCGCCCAATAGAATACCATTATTTCTATCAGAAAAATATAAATAATGTATAAAAGGAGTAATATTGCTTACAGGGACTTCTTTCCAAGATTGGGCAGTATTGTTGGTAATCTGAACTTTGGCGAGACCATTCTCGGGACTTGTACCTATTATGGCTGACTGTGCATCGAAAGCATGAATACAATAAGTAGGTTCATTAGCTAATTGTCCAAAGCTATTAACATTATTGTTATGATAATAAACCAAAGAACCAGCCACAGCACTCTGACCAACAATCCAGGCAACATCGAGGCTTGGAGTAGAAGCACCATAAGCCACAATCTGGTAATTTGTTGGTAAATCAATCGTTTTTGTGAATACATTCGATGTTGGAATTTGAATTGGTAAATTAAGTACCTGATAATCCAGATAATCACCTGAGTCGTACTTTAATAAAATTTGTGCAACACCCTGATACCAAGGACAGTTAGGCAAAAGTTCAATATCTAACTCGATATTTTTCAAGCCATTGGCTGAAATTTCGTCGATTATCATCTCCTTAGTATTAATAGTAATAAAATTATCGATAGCAGAAAAAGTAATTTTAAGATTCTTCGCCTTGCCAAGGTAGTTTATCAAATCAAGGTTAATTTTACTATTACCTA
>CAYUZZ010000136.1:0-6183 GCA_964449505.1 uncultured Hyphomicrobiales bacterium
TAGAGTTTTGTTAATTAATAAGTAAATAATGCTATTATTTAATAAATTTACATTTAGTTTTTAATTATAAAATGTGATTTATGAATATAGCTTTTGTAGCAAGTGAAGTTGTTCCTTTTGCAAAAACTGGCGGTTTAGCAGATGTTTCTGGGTCACTTCCTATTGAAATGACTAAACTCGGGCATAATATTAAAGTATTTATGCCAAAATACTACTCAGTTGATGAAAATAGATTCAATTTAGAATATGAAGCATGGATTGGGGAAATTCCAATTAGAGTTGCAAATAAAGTTCATAATGTACAAATATTTAAAGGACTTTTGGATGACAACACAACCGAAATTTATTTCATAGATTATCCACCATTTTTTCATAGACATTCACTTTACACAAATGATTACGACGAAGATGAAAGATTTATCCTATTCTCAAAGGCTGTTATTGAATTGCTTCAACGATTACCTTGGATTCCAGAAATTATACACACCAATGATTGGCAATGTGCCTTAATTGCATTATTGTTAAAGGATAATTATAGTTGGGATAAATTGTTTGATAAAACTGCTTCAATTTTTACAATTCATAACATAGCTTATCAAGGAAATTTCCCAAAAGAAACTTATAAAAAAGCTGAAATTGACCCAAAACATTTTGAAGTACCTGGGGCAATTGAACAACAAGGACGCGTAAATTTCATGAAAGCTGGAATTTCATTTGCAGATATTATTACAACTGTTAGTGAAAAATATGCTGATGAACTTTTAACTCCAGAATTTAGCTTTGGAATGGAGACAGTTCTTAATTACCGTAAAGATGATTTTTATGGGATTTTAAATGGAATTGATGAAACAATTTGGAATCCTGAGTTAGATATATTTATTCCACAAAAATATTCAGCCAAATCAATTAGACTAAAAGAAAAAAACAAAATTGAATTGGTAAAAATGTTAAGTTTGCCTTATGATAAAAATGTTCCAGTTGTTGGAATTGTTTCAAGGTTAGTTTCCCAAAAAGGAATTGATTTATTTTTAGATTCAATCAATTATCTTTTATCATTTGAAATTCAATGGGTAGTTCTTGGAAGTGGTGAATATGAATATGAACAAAAATTAAAAGAAGTTGCAACAAATAATCCTAATAAATTTAATGTTATACTTGGTTACAGTAATGAAATATCTCATTTAATTACTGCTGGCTCTGATATGTTTTTAATGCCCTCACAATTCGAGCCATGTGGATTAACCCAAATGTATTCGCTAAAATATGGAACTGTTCCAATTGTGAGAAATACAGGAGGTCTTGCAGATACTGTGTTTGATTGGGATGAACAAACATTTAACGGTGGAAACAATGGTAATGGGTTTTCTTTTAATGATTATAACGGTTATGCACTTACAAATGCAGTTGAACGAGCTGCAAATTATTTCCAAAACAAAAAAATTTGGGAGCAAATAATTCAAAATGGAATGAAAACCACGTTTGCATGGGAAGTTTCTGCTAAAAAATATATTTCAATTTATGAAAAAGCACTTACTAAAAAATAAGATATTTGTCATTGAGGGATTTAAAAAACATTCCAATAAATGAATAATGTTTCATCAAACAAAAGAGTTGGTTCACAATTTCAAATAATAATTGTTTTTCTCTCACGAAAAGTAAATTCTAAAAGAAGAATATGATAAAAGAAGAATATAAATTTACACAACTACCTAACGGTATTAGAATTGTAACAGAAAGCTTGCCTCATGTTAGTTCATTTTCACTTGGATTCTGGTTCAATACTGGTTCACGAAACGAAACTAAACTAAATAATGGAATTTCCCATTTTACCGAGCACATGTTATTTAAAGGTACCTCCAATAGAAGTTCAAAAAAAATATCGGACGATGTTGAGAAACTTGGTGGGTATTTAAATGCATTTACTTCAAAAGAACATACTTGCTATTACGGACGAGGAGTTGGAGTGCATTTACCAAAAGTTTTTGATGTGCTTGCCGATATGGTGCAAAATTCGCTTTTCCGTGAAAAAGATATTGAGAAGGAATCTGGAGTTATTCTTGACGAATATTTTGATATAGAAGATTCTCCAGAAGAATTAATTTTTGAAAAATTTGAGACTAATATTTTTAAGTCTCATCCATTGCATTATCAAATTATTGGAACTGAAAAAAACATAGAATCTTTTGAGCAAAAGGATTTTTTTGAATATTTAAAAATGTATTATACAAACAACAACTTTCTTGTAGCTGCCAGTGGAAATGTAAATCATGATGAAATAGTTGAGTTAGTTGATTGGAAAATTACAAGTTTGCAAAATGGGAAAGCAAAAGTTAAATACAAATTGGCAGCAAATAATAAATCAAATTTATTCATCGAGAAAGAAATTCAACAAACTCACGTTATTATTGGACGTGAAACTTTTGGATATGTTGATAAAGAAAGGCTTAAAGTTAATATGCTTTCAAATATTATAGGAGAGGGAAGTAGTTCACGTCTTTTCAATGTATTACGCGAAAAAAATGGGTTAACTTATCAAATAAATTCTTTCCTAAATTCATTTGCAGATTATTCGGCTTTTGGAGTGTATTTTTCAACTAATGAAAAGCAAGCTGATAAGGCAACCGATTTAGTAATTAAAGAATTTGATAAAATTTTAAAGAATGGAATTACTAAAGTTGAGCTTGCAAGAGCAAAAGAGTATATGAAAGGACATTTAATTATGCATCTTGAAGGAACAACGAACAGAATGACACGAATAGCTCAAACAAACTTATATCTTAATAGAACAAAAAAAATACAAGAATCAATTAACGCTATTGATATGATAACTTTAGATGATATTGTTGATATTTCAAAAGTGCTTTTGGATAAAGACAGTTTAAGTAAAGTTGTAATTTGTGCAAAGAAATAAGTATTCAAGTTTTTTTAGAATCTTATACTTTCCTTAAATAATGTAATGTGAAAAGCATTTTTTTGAAAAAAATATTTTGGAGTTAAAAAAAAAATATCTTAACTTTAAGAGTAATAATAAGGTTCTTAGCATTGTTCTAATAACATTGGATATCCTATTAAAAATTTAATTTTCATATTACTATTTGCAACTCAAATTTTCGCTCAAACTTCTTCACCAAAGCGTGAAATGAGAGCAGCGTGGCTGTCAACAGTCCGCAATATTGATTGGCCTACAAGTGCTTTCAACACATCAGAAAAGAACATCTCAGATTTAATACGTATTATTGATTACCTCAAAGATGCAAATTTAAATACGGTTATTATGCAAGTGCGTCCAGCAAGTGACGCAATGTATGTTTCCAATATCGAACCTTGGTCATCTTGGTTAACAGGTAAGCAAGGTAAAGCTCCTTCTCCATTTTATGACCCTTTGCAGATTGCAATTGAGGAAGCGCATAAACGTGGGATGGAATTGCATGCATGGTTGAACCCTTATAGAGTTAGATTAGCAAGTTATAATTTGGAACTTGATGAAAATAATATTGCCGTTAAACATCCTGAATGGGTATTAGATATTGATGGCGATGAAATATTAAACCCTGGAATCCCTGAAGTTAGACAACATATTGTAAACGTTATAACTGATATTATTACAAGATATGATGTTGATGCTATTCACTTTGATGATTACTTTTATTTGGAAGGAATTACAAATGAAGATGATAAAACTTTTGCAACATATCCTAACGGCTTTACTGTAAAAAATGATTGGCGCAGAGACAATGTTAATGAATTATTACGCATGATTTATGCTAAAATTCAAGAAATTAATCCACGAGTAAAATTTGGTCAAAGCCCTCCAGGAATTTGGAAAAATGGTGTTCCAGAAGGAACTTTTGGATGGAATGTTTACAATTCAATTTTTTGTGATGCAGTAACTTGGTTTGACGAGCAAATTATAGATTACCTTGCTCCTCAGTTATATTGGTCGTTCGGTGGTGGGCAGGATTATGGAAAGTTAGCTCCTTGGTGGGCAAGTGTTAGCAATGATAGGCACGTTTATCCTGGTTTAGCTTTTTATCGTGTTGGTGAAGCAACATTTGATAAAACCCAAATTGGAAAAATGGTTTCGCTTAACCGTTCTTTAGATAAAATTCAAGGCGAGGTTTATTTTACTGCTGATGATTTTAATTCCAACAATGGTGGTGTAACCGATACTCTAAAAAACAATTATTATAAATATCCTGCGCTCGTTCCAATAATGAATTGGAAAGATACAATTGCCCCAGGTAATCCTAACAATTTACGGTTCGATAGAGTTGCGGGAATTGGAACTACTGGAATCACTTGGGATGTTCCAGATGGTGAAGACATTAAATTTTATGTTTTATATCGTTCCTTAGATATCAATTTTGATGCAAATAGTATTACGGACCCCAAAAATATTTTCAAAATAACATCAAATAATTTTGTGCAAATAGATGAACAATTTCCAAGTGGGAAAGCATATTATTATTTAACAGCGCTTGATTGGAATAATAATGAAAGTAGTGTTAGTAATAAATTTGAATATGAACCTGCAATTGTACTACCAGATGTCCCAAATCTAGTTTTTCCTTCAAATAATGAAATGGATGTTAAAGACACAATAAATTTAGTTTGGAATTATGCACTAAATGCAAATTCATATTCAATAAAAATTGCTACCGATGCAGCTTATTCTAATATTGTTTTATCTAAAACAGATATTTTGGATACCACATTGCAAGTTACTGGATTAACTGGTGAAACTGAATATTTTTGGACTGTGAAAGCAGTTAACCTTGCCGGGGATGGTAATTACGCATCAAGTTATAATTTTATAACTGGTTATCCTTCTGCTCCAAATTTAATTTCGCCTCTATTCCAAGAACTTAATGTTGATTTAAATCCAGTTTTTATTTGGAATAGTAATCCAATAGTTTCTTCTTATAATATTCAAATTTCTGAAGGACTTGGAATTGTGAAGGAATCTATGGTCTTGGATACTGTATTAACAGATACTTCTGTTCAAATGTTCAATTTAAAACCTGGAACATTTTATGCTTGGCGTGTAAATGCTGTTAATGAATTTGGTACAAGTCTCTGGTCAAAATTATTTCAGCTAAAAACTTTAGTAATTATTCCAGAAATTCCAACTTTACTTTCACCAGTTAATGACATAAATACCCTTGGTGAAACTATTACATTTATATGGAATAAAGTAGAATATAGTGACAACTATAAAATTCAAGTATCTAAAGTTGAATCTTTTTCTTATAGAGTTTTTGAAGCTGAGAATGTAGTTGATACAACAATTTCATTTTCCGGGTTTGAAGGTGCTACAAATTATTATTGGAGAGTTAGAGCAAACAACAATGGTGGAAGTAGCAGTTTTTCACCTGCTTATAGATTTTACACAGGCTTTCCAATTATGCCAAGTTTAATTTATCCCGCATATCAAGAAATTAACAAGGAAATTGATCCAATATTTAAATGGACCAAATCTAATTTAGCAAGTGAATACAAATTTCAGTTATCTGCCGGATTAAGTTTAGATGTTAATAAATTGGTAATTGATTCAACCGTTGCTGATACTACTTTATATTATAATAATTTAAAAGTAAATACTTTTTACTCATGGCGTGTAATGGCAAAAAATGATGTTGGTGAAAGTGAATGGACTGGAATATTTCAATTTAAAACTGCAGCTGATACAATTCTTGCTGTTGAAGAAACTGAATTAAGTTTACCAGTTGAATATTCTTTGGAGCAAAATTATCCAAACCCGTTTAATCCTTCAACAACAATTTCTTTTGCATTACCTGAACCTGGTATGACTAAACTTACTGTGTACAATATAATTGGACAAGAAATTGCTGTCTTAGTTTCAGATTATTTAGAAGCAGGTGTTTATAAAATTCAATTTGATGCAAATTCTGTTAATAAAAGATTAACTAGTGGACTGTATTTATATCGTTTAGAATCAAAGAATTTTATTTATATAAAAAAAATGTTATTAATAAAATAATTACTAATCTTTTTTATATTTTTATAATAATAACAATACTAATAATTAATAATAACTGTTAACGTAGAGGAAATTACATGAAAAAATTTCTACTATTTGCTTTCATTTTATTACTTACCAACTCAATAATTTTTGCTCAATCGGGGAAAATATCTGGAACTATTTCAGATGCCACAACTGGT
>CAYUZZ010000137.1:0-6182 GCA_964449505.1 uncultured Hyphomicrobiales bacterium
GCAACGAGGAGTAGTAAAGGAAGAACGCAAGCAAAGGAACGAAAACCAACCTTATGGTACAGCCTTCGAAATTATTACAGAGCATCTTTACAAGGGTGGTGCTTATTCTTGGACACCAATAGGCTCTGCCCAACATATCGATGTTGCTTCTATACAGGAATTCCGTGATTTTTATAATAATTTCTATCAACCCAACAATGCGACATTAGTAATTGCCGGTGATTTTGAACTTGATGTAGCACGAAAATATGTTGATGCTTATTTCCTGCAATATCCTCAAGCTACAGAACCCAAAAGAGAACCCTTCGTACTAAACGAATTAAAAGATGAATATCGCCAGAAAATCAATGATGATAAAGCACAGTTACCAGCTGTCTTTATAGCTTATCGTGGACCTAGTTTAGCTGATTCCAATTATTTCGCAGCAAAATTGATGGGTGACATTTTAGCATCTGGTGAAAGTTCAAGGCTTTACAGAAGATTGGTTGACAAAGAACAAAGTGCTGTTGTTGCCGAATTCGAAAATCTAAACCTTCAGAATTCTGGACTGATGTTATTTATTGGAATTGGTGCTCCCGGAATTGACATAAATAATGTTGAAAATCAAATTTTTGAAGAGATTACAAAAATAGCTTCCGATGGAGTTAGCGAAGATGAATTGATAAAGGCGAAGAATATTACAGAAGCACAGTTTGTTGGTTCGAAGAAGAACGTTCAGGAAATTGCTCAGGACTTGGCGAGATATTTTAGTTACTACGGTGATGCATCCATTATTAATACAGAGCTGGATAATTTCCAAAAAGTTAACAAAGAAGATATAAAACGCGCTGCCCAATTATATTTATCAGGAAAGAACAGGGTGGTACTTACCTATTTACCTGTTGAAAAAAATTAATCGGAGTAGTATAATATGAAAAGAATTTTTTTATTTTTATTAATAATTATTAGTCAATCAATGATAGCAAAAGATATTAATCCTGACATAAAACCAGAGGCGTTGTCGGATATTGATTTCCCATTTCCAAAATATGAAGTTGAGAAATTAAAAAATGGATTGAAAGTTTATTTAATAGAAGACAAAGAGCAACCTACAATTGCAATCAGGATTTTGGTTAAGGGTGGAAGTTCTGTTGACGGCATTAAATCTGGTGTTAGCGAGATGACTTCTTCGCTGCTCACCAAAGGAACAAAATCTTTGAGTGCAGAACAAATTGCAAATTTACTTGATGGTGTTGGTGCTTCAGTATCTACTAATTCGGGTGCCGATTTTATAACTATTTATGCTCAATCACTCAAAAAACATCAACAACTAATGCTAAGCACACTTGCAGATGTATTACTAAATCCCACTTTTCCAAAAGATGAGTTCGAAAAATTGCAAAAGCAAATGATTGCTGGTGTTCAATATGAGAAATCCAACCCTTCATCTATCGCTCAGGCACTTGCCAGAATGGCTATATATGGTAGCAAACACCCCTATTCGTTACGCAATACAGAACAATCACTCAACTCTATCTTAATTGAAGATATTAATCAATACTATCAGGATTGGTTTAGGGTAAATAATGCAACTCTTGCAGTAATTGGTGATTTCGACAGAAAAAGTATAATGAAAGACCTTGAAAATCATTTTGGAAAATGGGAAAGTGGTAAGGTTCCTAACATTGAAATCCCTTTGCCAGAAAAAGGTCCCAAAGGTGTTTATTTTGTTAACCGCCCTGGTTCTGTTCAATCATCAGTGGTGGTAACTACTAATACTGTACCCATTGGAAGCAGAGATTACGAATCTGTGAGCTTCGCATCTAATATTCTGGGTGCATTCTCCGGACGTCTTTTCAATACCCTACGCGAAAAATACAGTTTTACTTATACTCCTTTTGGATTTCAGACTAGAACTAAATTTACGAACAGATTTGCTTGCGGTGCCGATGTTGCAGCCGAAAAAACTGACTCTTCGTTACGTGTTATCTTGGAAGAGATGAACTCGCTTGTAACGAATTATCCCACTGACGATGAATATAGCAGAATTCGCCAATATACACTTGGTAGTTACTTAATGGCTATGGACAGTAGTTCTTACATTGCTTCCTTAATTCAGAATACTGATTTTTATGGATTAAAAGTGGACGACCTTCCTAATTATCCTAAAAGATTAAATTCGATAACTAAGTATGATATTAAATCTGTTGCTGCAAAGTACATCAACCCCGTTGATGCTAATATTGTAGTAGTGGGCGACCCAAAAATCAGGGAAGAACTTATTAAATATGCACCTGTATTTGATTATGACCTTGATTTAAACCCTTACGAAGGTCCCGATTCAAAACTTGAAAAAGTAAACTTGAAACCCGAGAAACTGATTGATAAATACATTGATGCTGTGGGTGGGATAAAAAATATCGACAAAGTAAAGTTTATTGCTATTGATGGCTCCACCGAAATGAATCTTAATGGTCAGGTTTTCAGCGGAGACATAACAACTATCAAAAGTAGTAATGGCAAAATGTACCAAAAAAGTGATTTCAGAGTTTTCGATAGCGAAACATGGGTTGATGGGCAAAACGCTTGGATTACAATTCAAGGGCAATTGCAAAATATGGCTGGTAACGAACTAAATAAATTACTATTCAATGCTTATTTGTTCCCTGAACTCAAATTTGATAATTTTAATATTAAATTGAATATCCTTGGTAAAAGCAGCAAATATATTTTGATGAATGCCACTACTCGTGCTGCTGAAACCACTACTTATTATTTTGATAAGGATTCTTATTTGTTATTTAAAAAAGAAATTTTGATTGATGGTCCAAATGGTAAAGAATTATTTACGGAAACTTTTACTGATTACAAAGAATTTAATGATTTAATGTTGCCAACTAAAATTACAAATAACTCTGCATCTGTAAGTACTACTTCAATCAATAAATATATTATCAATCCCGAAGTTGAACCAAGTATTTTTAAGCCAAAAGAATCTGAGAATAAATAGTAGATTAATATTATGAAAATTATTAGCTGGAATATTAATGGCATAAGGTCATTGTTGGGTCAAAATCCATCAAAGAATTTCAATACAATTTCTCGGGACAACAAGCTTTTTGATTATATCGAGAAGGAAAATCCTGATATTATATCCTTGCAGGAAACCAAAGCAGAGGCAGAACAGATTAACGAGGAACTAAGATTTCCACCCGGTTATTACGGATATTTTCATTCCTGCAAATCAAGAAAAGGCTATAGCGGTGTTGTAACATACTCAAAAGTACAGCCAATTGATGTATCAACCGATATTGGAAACGAAAAATTTGATGTTGAGGGTAGAATTATAAAAACTGAATTCAAAGATTTTATACTCTTTAATGTTTATTTTCCAAATGGAACCAGTAGCAGGGAACGGGTGGATTATAAATTAGAATTCTATGATGCCTTATTTGAATATGTCGAGAAAATCAGGGCAAAAGGTAAACCAATTATTATTTGTGGGGATTATAATACTGCACATAACGATATTGACTTGGCAAGACCAAATGAAAATCGCGATACATCTGGTTTTTTGCCAGAAGAAAGGGCTAAAATTGACAAAATAATCGAGTTGGGCTATCAGGATACTTTTCGCTTGTTCAACAAGGATGCTAACAATTATACTTGGTGGAGCAACCGTGCCAGAGCTCGAGAAAACAATGTTGGTTGGCGTATTGATTATCATTTTGTAAGCGATAATTTTGTTGAAGCCATTAAAAATTCATACCATCAGACCGATATTTTGGGTAGCGACCACTGCCCTATTATTTTAGAAACTAATTTTGGAAGCTAAATTAAATGAAATTCAATTATAAGCTAATTTTGATTATTGTAGGAGTTGTAATAGTTGTGCTGCAATTGATTCCAATTGAACGGAACAATCCTCCTATTCAAACCCAAATTAATTGGGACAGCGAGTTTACCAAGGCTACTTTCTATAAAGCCTGTGCCGATTGTCATAGCAACGAAACAAAATGGCCCTGGTATTCGTATATTGCCCCAATTTCATATCTTATTTCTTATGATGTAACTACTGGCAGGTATCATTTTAATATTTCAGAAATAAATGATGACGAAAGGGACGAAGCCGCCAGAGAGGTAAGAAAAGGTGCTATGCCAATGGCAGTTTATTTGCCATTACATAGTGAAGCTAATCTGAACGAAGCCGATAAACTAAAGTTTATCGAAGGGCTAATAAAAACATTTGGCGACGAAGACCCCAAAGACAAAAAATACGAAAATAAGTATAAATAATTATTTCATTATAATCATACTTTTTGATACGGTAGTCCAGGGAGCTGTTAATTTTATATAATATACTCCCTGTATTTTATTTGTTAAATCCAAATCGTAGAATAGCTCTTCGGGCTCTGATTTGCTATTTCTAAAAAGTGAGAAATTGTCAACTATTCTACCCATATAATCAAGTATTTCAAACTTAAATTCCCCTATTTCTGATGAAATCAAGCTCAATTTAGTAAAATCATTGCTGATGCTGGGATTAATACTAAAATTGGTAATCTTGATAGCTCCGAATTGTCTTAGATTAATAAGACATTCATTAATTATAATTTTGCCATCGTCAGCTATTTGGGTTTTATTATCAAATTCATTAAATATAAATTTATTAATATGAACATGATTAGTACTGGAATCCGAAAGTAAAACAGTACCACAAATGTAATTTATAATTCCATCTTCAGAACTTACATCATAATTATCATATATAAGAACTCTAATATTTTGATCATAAATGTTGGCGGTTTCAAAGCTACCTGAAGTTACTTTTTCGGGTATAAATAGTTTTTTGTTAAAGTCCACTTCCAATTCGTAAATCTTCATTAAAGTTTCTTTACTTTTACATTCTGATTCATAATAAATTGGGTAGCACAAGTAATCACCGACACTTACTAATGTGTCGATTAGCCATATTTTAGAGTAACCATCAATTATTCTCCATTGCAAATTAATATCATAAGAAGATTTACATTGCTCATTGCTCACAATTCTGATAGTATCGTACTTTAGACCGCTTTCTAAAAATAGATTCATATTAATATGCAGAACCAAAGTACCTTTATTTAAATGAAGTGGATAGCTTACATTTTCTAAAACTGCAATTTCAGCATTGTTCTTTGTAAATATAATGTTATCAATGCTATAAATTCTATCTGATGGATTAGTAATCTCAAGTGTAAAAGAATTGTTTGAAAATCTACATAAATCGCCAAAATCGAAGGTTGTTTTATTAAAAGAAAGAATATCATTTGGCTTACCATAAACTGTGATTGTATCGTAAGTTTTGCAATCGCTTTCATATTTACACTCTACAATAAATGTTCCCGGTCCAGTGCTTGTTATTGATTTAGTTTTTGCACCATTCGACCATAAATATTCTATTGCTTCATCTTTTATGTCTAAGTTATATGATTCATCAGCACAAACTGTATCAGGACCAATAATCTCCGGCTTTGGTGATTTTATCAAACTAATATCAACCAAACCAATATGCTCGCAACCAAAATTATCAATAAATTTTACCGAATATTGACCTTCTTTATTTACATAAATTCCTTTTGAATATTCTCCGGTTGACCAATTCAAATCTTTTTCAACATCTACAAATATATATACGCTATCATTTTCGCAGAAATAATTATCTCCAATTATTACAATATCCTTAATTGGTTCTTTGGCGAATACTTCTACGGAATCGTAAGTTTTACATCCATTTGAATAAATACATTCCACATAATACTTGCCTGGACCTTTTACATTTATCAACCTTGAAGTTCCTCCATTTGACCATTTATAACGTAGGGCATTGTTCATAGTTTGCAATTTATAATATTCACCTACACAAACTGAATCAGGTCCAATTATTTTATTTGGAATTACTTCGCTTACTGTAATATCAATCGCCCCAATATGCTCACAACCATTTTCATCAATGCAACTTACTGTGTAAGTTCCCCCATCCTTTACAAAAAAGCCCTTTTCTTCGTTTCCATTTGACCATTTGTATGAGAGATAATCATTTGAAACTGAAATAAAAGCACTATCGTTAGCACAAATATCCTTTGAGCCAATAATTTTTATATCATTTATTGGAGCTTTAAGGAATACCTCGATAGAATCATAAGAATCGCAATCACCATTGA
>CAYUZZ010000138.1:0-6173 GCA_964449505.1 uncultured Hyphomicrobiales bacterium
TGTAGTACAAAGTGATGCAACGGTTTTGTTAAATGGCAACAATAATATGCAGGGATATTTAAATGTTAAAAATAAGTAAATATATAATACTGTTAATATTAACAGCTTGTAGTGTATTGTTTGGACAATTCAATCAAAATAGCTCCCAATCACTGTTCTCAGATGTAAAGGCTTATCAGGCAGGTGATGCAATAATGATACTTATAATGGAAGATACACAAGCAAACAATTCCGCTGATACAAAATCATCAAGGGAAACAGGTGTTTCAGGTTCATTGGGATTTAATGCGGGTAGCGGTAATAATAGCTAT
This sequence comes from uncultured Hyphomicrobiales bacterium, assembly GCA_964449505.1. Taxonomy (GTDB): domain Bacteria; phylum Bacteroidota; class Ignavibacteria; order Kapaibacteriales; family UBA2268; genus JBDHXE01. The sequence continues at coordinate 312 of CAYUZZ010000138.1, forward strand.
GGTGGCTCTCTTGGTACAGGTACCCAACATGATGCATCTGGTAAAACCTCAAGAAGTGAGAAAATAAGAGCAAGGTTAAGTGCAAGAGTATTAGAAGTAGTTGATAACGGAAATTTGAAAATAGAAGGTAAAAGAACAACCAAAGTAAATGGCGAAACTCAAACAATAATTATTCAGGGAGTAATTAGACCTGTAGATGTAAGACCAGATAATTCAATTTATTCATATAATATACTTGATTTATCATTAACAATTGATGGGGAAGGTACTGTTTCAGAAATTCAGGAACCAGGTTTATTAACAAAATTCTTCAGAATTTTATTCTAAAATGAAAATACGAATAACCAATATTATAATACTAATGCTTTTGATTGCAAGCAATTTGATGGGTGCAAGGATAAAGGACATTGCCCATATTGAAGGCGTGAGTGCTACACAAGTAATTGGCTATGGTTTGGTTTCGGGATTAAATCAAACAGGTGATAATCAACAGTCAAGTTACACAGTCCAATCTGTTGCCAATATGTTGAAAAGATTCGGATTAACAGTACCTGATAGAAATCCTCGAATGAGAAATGTAGCTGCTGTCATTATCACAGCTAACATACCGACATTTTCAAAAAAAGGTAGCAAAATTGATGTAGTTGTATCATCAATAGGAGATGCCACCTCATTGCAAGGCGGGGTGCTGCTGATGACACCCGTATCGTTGCCAACTGGTACAATTATTGGTATGGCACAGGGTCCATTATCGGTCGGTGGCTATGATGTTAGCTCAATGGGGTCAAGAATAAGCAAAAACGTTAGTACAACTGGCAGAGTTCCAAACGGATTAATTTTAGCATCAGATATATCAAATGAAATCGTTCAAAATCAGCAAATAAAAATTTCCCTTAGAAACCCCGATTTTACAACAGCATCACGTATAGCAGATGCAGTGAATGCTTCACCGGGATTGACAAATGCAGCCACACTATTAGATGCAGGTTCTGTTCAGATACAATTGCCAGCAGGGCAAAATCAATCTCAGATAATGAGATTAATTGCACAAATTGAAGTATTGAACGTTATTAGTGACCCAATAGCAAGAGTTGTGATTAACGAACGTACAGGTACTGTAGTAGTTGGAGGTAATGTAGAACTTTTACCAGCAGTAGTTGCACACAGCGGTTTGGAAATATCCATCCAGAAGCAAGTATTGGTGCCCCAACCAGCTCCATTTACAATCAGACCATCTCAGAATGCAGAGACAGCCGAAATAAACACAAAGGAAGAAATTACCAAATCAATTCCACTTATGGTACAAGGACCAACAGTACAAGATATGGCTAATGCTTTAAATTTATTGGGTGTTGCACCACGAGACCTTATCTCTATTTTTCAAGCACTCAAAGAATCAGGCTCATTACAAGGAGAATTAGTAATACAATAGTTATGAGTATGGAAAAATTAAATATTAATCTTGAAAAAAATAATGCAATTGATAATTACTACAATGAACAATTAAGCAATATCCAGAAACACAAATTTGGTAAAAATCTAAGCGAAAAAGACAAAAAAGATATTGATAAAGTTGCAAGAGGTTTCGAGTCACTTTTTTTGAATATGATGATCAAAGAAATGAAAAGTGCACAACTTGAAGAATCAGATGACGGTGGATTTGGTAGTGATGTACTGATGGATTATTCTAATTTATTATTTGCTGACCAAATTTCAAATGCTGGCACTGGAATAGGAATTGCTCAAAAAGTATATGAATCGATGACTGGTGAAAAAATTACCTCAAAAACTATTATTAATCCGAACAATGAAATTATAGACAACTCCGTCAGTCTAAAAAAACCGGAAGTGCCAATAACGAGTGATACTTTTCCAAATGGAACTTTTTTAGATAGAGTAAGCAAAAGAATTTCGAAGTATCAGTCCGATATTGAGAATGCTTCCATTAAATACAACATTCCACAAGAACTGATAAAAGCTGTTATAACAACTGAATCTGCAGGAAAATTCGACGCACGTTCATCGGTAGGTGCTAAGGGATTGATGCAATTGATGGATGGTACAGCAAAAGACCTTGGAGTGAATAATTCTTTCGATCCATCTCAAAATATCATGGGTGGTTCATCTTACCTCAGACAAATGCTTGACAAATATGATGGCAATGTAAAATTTGCATTAGCGGCATATAACGCTGGTCCTGGTAATGTTGATAAGTATAATGGCATTCCTCCGTTCAGGCAAACCCAGAACTATGTAAACAAAGTACTTAATTATATGAACAAGTTTTAAACGAAATCAATTTTAATGGTGATTTATGTTTGCTAAATTTTTAACATTTCTAAAATTCGAAGAACAACTTCTGATTGAATTACTCAGGTTATCTGAACGTCAACAAAGAGCAATTGTCCTAAATGATATTCGTGAATTAGATGAAATAAACTCATATCAAACCGAATTGCAAAAAAATCTACGTCGTGCAGAAGACGAAAGATTTAAGATTTTAGCCACTTGGCTAAATATCAACATAAATTCTACCAGAGAAATCAAAATTAGTGAACTCAAAAAATTCCTAAAAAAAGATGAAATCAGAGAGTTGAAATTAGTACAGGAAAAGTTCCAAATACTTACAAACAAATTAAATACGACTAACGCCACAAATAGAATATTAATCAATAGAGCAAGGCATGGAATAAAAGAGATGATAGATTTTATAACAAATGGCACACAAAATGTTTGTAATGTAAAGGTATAATTATGGAGATAAATATGAGTATTAGCAATTCAATCGTAAAGAATGCCGCCGAACGTGCGGGTTTCATTCAAAATAATGTTTTGGACATAGCTTATGAGATGAATATTGATGAGCTATACCAAATTAAGACAAGACTAATCACATCAGTCAACAATTTGAGCAACTCGGTAACAGAAGCTTTTAGCTTAAGTAATAGGTTGGATCGTATCCGTAGTTTCGTACTGATTACTGGCAAAATGCTGGAATGCAGGGATTATTTACAATTAGTGAATAAACTTCGAATCACCGACACAAGCAAATTGATGGAAGAAATTGATGAATTAACCAATCTATTAATGATAAATAGTGGCAGTCTAAATTAACCATGTCAAATTTTTCTTCTCTTGAAATAGGGAAAAGGGCTTTACTTGCCCAAAAATTTGGTCTTGATATTACCAGTAATAACATTGCAAATGTTAATACACCGGGTTATTCGAGACGCACGGCTGTTCTATCAGAGGCATCATCAATTAAAAAAGATGGTAATTATATGGGCACCGGTGTTATTGTTGATAAAATTCAAACATTCAGGGTTGATTATTACGATAAAGAAATCAGGAATTCACTATCCAGGTTGAGTAGTTATCAAAATGATACAAGTTTTTTGCAAAGAGTAGAAACTATATTATCAGAACCAGGTGAAACAGGATTGGGTGAATTGGTAGGTCAGTTCTTTAATACATTTAATGAACTCACCATCAAACCGGAAAGTATAGCTTTACGTCAAAGTCTTTTAAATCAGGGAATTACAATGACTGATAGGTTTAATCAAACTGCAGCAGGCCTAAATGAATTAAGGGACGAGTCAAAGAAGAATTCCGAAAATATAGTTGTTGGAATTAATGATTTATTGACTGAAATTAGCAGTTTGAATATTCAAATACTTAGAAGTGGCAAAAATTCCAATGGGGAATCGCAATCACTTATAGATGAAAGATCTAACCGTTTGGAAGATTTATCCAAATTAATTGATACAAGAGTAGGAACAAACGAAGATGGCTCAGTTAATGTATTTACAAATGGTATAAATATATTAACAGGTTCATCACCATCTAAATTAAAATTAATCGAAAGTATAGATAACTTTTCTGGTGAAAAAACTTTAAAATTAACAAAATATGACGATGAAAAATCTACATCGATTGATATTGATGCACAATCAGGTGAAATATTCTCGAATTTGAAATTATATAATATCACACTCGACGATAAAGATACTTCCATTTCCTATTCAATTGCCCTAAATTTCCATAATTTTGTATCAAAATTGGCAGAAAAAGTAAATAACTTAAGTGCTATTGGATATGGATTAAATGACAATACAGGTAATCCTCCGGGCAGAGTTATTTTTGATGGTAATGGAACAGAACTTAATGCATTCACCATCACAATCAATAATAATTTAGTTCAAAATCCAGCAGATTTGCCACTTTCGTCAAAAGTCTCCGAACCGGGAAATTCAAGTATTGCCAGAATGATTGGCAATCTCTCAAACGATGTTAATTTTCTAAAGGGTCAGACCCCAACAGATTTTTACTCAAACTTATTAGGAAAAATTGGTTCTATGTCTAAAGAAACAATTAACTCCCTTTCATCATCGCAATTAATTGAGCAGCAGCTAAACAGTCAGCGTGAATCTGTAATGGGTGTAAATCTCGACGAAGAGGCTGTGAATTTAATTAAATTTCAAAAAGCTTTTGAAGCATCGTCAAGAATAGTAGCAACTACTAATGAAATTTTAGCTACTATAGTTAATTTGGGGAGGTAAGCAATGAGAATAAGCAGTAAATCTTCTATCAATCCATATCTTAGGAATTTAGAAAACATACAAAATAGAAAATTTAATGAAGAAGCTAAATTATCTACTGGAAAAGAAATTATGTCGCTATCCGATAATCCTAAAGATTTGGTTGACAGCAAGCAGATTTCAGCTAAAATTGAGAAAAATAAAACTTACATAAGCAATATTGATGATAGTCTGAGTGAACAAAGACTTACCTCCGAAATAGTGGATTATATTACGCAATCATTCCAAAAAATTCGTGAAATTGCAATTGATTCAACCCAAATTGGCAGTCAGGGACAAACAAATACTCTTGCAAAAGGTATAAAAGGAATTTTGGAAGACGTGATAAAGCATTCCAATGAAAGTATAAATGGCAAATTATTGTTCTCTGGAACCAAAACCTTAGCATCCTCAATAGAAGTAGTGCCACCTGCAAAAAATACAGAGCCCTACGAACTAATTGAAACTGAAAAAACTTTAGAAAATCCCTCTGGATTAAAAGTTATTTTTAAAGGAAATAATGAAGACAGGATCGTTAACAAAGATAATCTTTCAACTGAGATAATCAATGTTAAATCCAATCAATTATTTGGAGAGAATCTAAGTGCTATCGAATCAATAATTAATTTATACAACCTTCTTTCCTACAAAAAAGATGGAACTGACAGAGGCAGTACCGATGTGATTAGTCTCGACGATTTCGATAAGCTAAATAATCTGCAACAAAACATCGCACAAAATGTTGAAAAACTAAACCAAGTAAATAGTGAAATCGGCTCAAAAATTAACCGGTTGGAACTTTATAGAGACCAATTTGAAAATACTAATATCAGATTAAATGAAATCAAATCTATGAAAAGTGATGCCGATGTAGCAGAGACTGCACTGAACCTTAAAATGGAAGAAAGTGCACTACAATATTCATTACAAGTTGGTTCAAGGTTACTGCAAAATTCATTATTTGATTTTCTCAAATAGAATTTGTACATTAGAATTATGATAAGCACCACATTATTTGGAATAATTCTTGGCTTCGTTGCCATATTGGGAAGTTTTTTTTGGGAGGGTGGTTCTCCCGAAACGCTTTTCTTGTTACCTGCCATTACCATTGTAATTGGCGGTACACTTGCTGCGGGTATCACGGGTACTTCTTTTCAGGTATTTGCAAGGTTGCCTGTATTACTGAGAATAACAATTTCACCCAAGCAGTACAACTGGATGGTATTATTAGATAAAATTATTCTTTTATCATCACAAGCCAGGAAAAGCGGGATTCTTACATTGG
>CAYUZZ010000139.1:0-6164 GCA_964449505.1 uncultured Hyphomicrobiales bacterium
GGCTCCGCTTCTTACAAGGTTTTCAACAATTTCTAGTGCCTGTTCGCCAAACTCTGGTTGCGATAGAAGTAAATGATTTAAATCAACACCCAAACGCTTTGCATAATTAATATCCAAAGCATGCTCTGTATCTACAAATGCTGCCAAGCCACCATTTTTCTGTGCCTCCGCAATTATATGAAGGCAAATAGTTGTTTTACCAGAGGATTCCGGTCCGAATATTTCAATTATTCTACCGCGTGGAACTCCACCAATTCCGATAGCGGCATCAAGGGACAAGCATCCCGTCGATATGCAATCAACATCTACTTTTCGGTCATCACTCAGCCACATTACAGAACCTTTTCCGTGACTTTTTTCAATTTGATCAATAGCAATTTGGACTGCTTTTAATTTGTCTTCAATAACTTTGTTGGAGTTATTTGCTGTTTCTTTTGACATATAAGTATTTTTAATAGTTAATAAACAAATTTCCCAAATTTAAAAAAAATAATTCATTATTTTTAATAATTACATTAACGGTATTAATAAAAATTATTTGCTATGAAATTAAATACTTTAGTAATTGGAAGTGGTGGAAGAGAACATGCAATTGTTAGAACACTTGCCCTATCTGACTCCTGTGGAAAAATTTATTGTTTGCCGGGAAACCCCGGTATTTTGGAAATTGCAGAACAAATTAAAATTGATGTATCTGATTATTTCATGATTGCAAAAGTCTGCAAGGAAAATTGCATTGATTTGGTAGTGATAGGACCCGAGCAACCCTTGGCTGATGGAATGGCAGATGCTCTGCGTGGAATGGGTATTAATGTTTTTGGTCCATCGAAAGATGCTGCAATGCTCGAAACTTCAAAGGACTTTGCTAAAAGGATTATGTTGGAGGCTGGTGTTCCAACTGCTACTTTCAGAACTTTCGAACAATGGGAACTGCGCGATGCTCTGGAATATTTGCAGGAGAAAAGCTTCCCTCTGGTTATAAAAGCTGATGGACTGGCTGCTGGCAAAGGAGTGGTAATAGCAAAAGATTTGGTTGAGGCAACAAACACGATAAGAGAGTATCTTTCCGGAAAATTTGGTCAGTCCGGAATGAAACTATTAATCGAAGAATTTATGTATGGCGACGAAGTATCAATTTTCGCTATTTGTGACGGAATTGATTATTATATTTTGCCCCCTGCACAAGACCACAAAAAAATATCTGATGGTGAGCTTGGGAAAAATACTGGTGGCATGGGGGCTTACGCTCCTACTCCGTTAATTACAAACAGTATTTTGGATAAGATTGAAACTAAAATTATCAAACCTATGATGGACTATATGTACAAGAGAGGCACTCCTTTCGTTGGGTGTCTGTATGCAGGATTGATGATTACTGCTGACTTGGAGCCTAAGGTTGTTGAGTTTAATGTGAGGTTTGGCGACCCCGAAACACAGGCGATTTTAAATGTAATCGACGGTGATTTTTGCAAATTGTTATTCTCTGCTGCAACTGGCAAAATTGATAAAAATGCCGTTTCCTATACAAAAGATAAATTTGCCGTTTGCCTGGTACTTGCTTCGAAAGGTTATCCTGATAGCTTCGATAAAGGGTTTAAAATTTCTGGCATTGATGAGGCTGAGAGTATGGCTGCCATTGTATATCAGGCAGGAACCAAAGTAGAAAAAGGTGAATTGCTAACAAACGGTGGCAGAGTGCTGGGAGTTACATCTTGTGGTAAGAATATTTTTGATGCAATCCAATGCACATATAAGGCTGCTTTTAAGATTGACTTTGAAAATAAATATTATAGAAATGATATTGGAATTAAAGGAATACAGCATCTACAATGGTAAGCTACAAATTAATTTATGATGGTGATTGTGGTATTTGCTCATGGAGTGCCTTGTGGGTAAAAGCTCACGACAAAAAGGATATTTTTGAAATTGTAATGTCGCAAGAAATTGATTTAGAGAAATTATCAAATAAATTAACTGATGATGTTGCTCAAAAAACAGTCATCTTAGTCAACAATTGCAATCATAAAATTTACATTGAGGCATCCGCCGTTTTTCAAATACTACGTAATTTAAATGGTATATATAAGTTGGCAGGTATTCTCCTTTCTAATCATTTCTTTTCGATATTATTTCGCCCTGTTTACAGATTAATAGCTGTAAACAGGGCATTTATTTCATCAAAATTAGGCTTGACTGCATGCAAAGTGAAGTAATGACCAACTTCAAATTATTTATTATAAATCATAACTGGGTATGTTTTATTAAATCCTTCTGTACTAATCCTTAAATATTAATAACCTTTTTGGATATTCTCTGTTGGTATTGTAAGCAAAGCTCTATTTACAAGTTTATAACTTTTTTGGGCGTCCGGCGATTCTTTTATTTTATTTCCCAATCTGTCAAAAAATGTAAATGAAATATCTCCATAGTTAATCCTTTGGTCCCAAATCATATCGAATGATATTTCTAAATTCGCCATTTGAATCACTTATGCTTATCAGTCTTGCGAATTCTGTTAATATCCCGTTGTGTTCTATGCCTATGAAATCTAATTGATTTTCATAATAGGTCACTCTATTTACATTTTGTTCTTTTTTTTCATTTGTTGTATTCAATTTTTCACAAGATACAAAGAAAAATAAAAGACACAAGTGTAATATGGTATAACTTATTTTAATTATCCTCTTTTTCATTTTTAAAACTCCTTTATTTTATTTAAATAATTATTTAAATAAAATACTTGAAACAGAAGCTTGAATAAAGATTTATAAATGTCGGACAGCCCGCCCTCATCGGAAATTCCTATTTGTGTTTACTTTTGCTATAATAAAATGAGTGTTTTTCGTTTGTTGAATACCGGAATACCTAAGTATATTCTTCCAAGTATGAATTCTATATATTTTACTATTTTTTCAAAACATTTTTAAAATTTTCTAAATTCTGATTATAAACTTGCGAAATGTTTTTTTTATGACAAAATTGTGAATGAAAAAGAATAGGCTGAAAAAGAATATTAAAATACAAGCAGATTAAATCTATCATTTTAATTTGCATCGTATTGCTTTTTTTCGCATTACTGCATTTTAGTTTATCCGGACTGATTAGAATATATATTCGAGAAATAAACGGGTTGAAAATGCAATGATAAGAATAAATATTAGCCCCCATACCTTCCATACTAAAGTCAAAAGGTCTAAATTATAGCTGGCGAAACATAGCCCGCATATTGAATAGTCAGAAATCCTGCACTTGTAAGCAGTCAACAAAGACAAGCAAACAATCATCATCCAAAGTTTCACCATTCTCTCGCTAGAGGTGCTCGTAATCAACAAATCAACAGGGATCAGTGCAATTCCCTTTAGACAATAAAAAATTTTAGTAAGCCATTTAAAACAAAGAAATGAGAACTAATAATAATTTCAGAGGAATATTTTGCAAGTTGGGTTAATAATATTTGTTTATAAATTAGGTAATTCGTTGCTTATACCTTATATTTGAAATTATATTTTTGATTATCATGCACACGATTATAAAAATACATTTCCGATTTATAGCATACATTATTCTTGTCCTGAATTTAAATTTACAGGCAAAAGATACTAACATGTACCACCAAGACAAAAATATCGCCTTGGAAAAGATGAGGAATGGGCAATTAGATTCATTGTTTAAACTCAGTGTAATGGAATTTCATATTTATTGCCTTAATAATAACCCCATAGAAGGAATAGATTTTATTAATACGCTTTTATCGAGCCCAAATGCTCATACCAATGAGTCTATTATTTCGCTTCTGTATTTTAACTCTGCTCAACTTTATTTGAGCTTGGATCAATACGATTTGGCAATGAAATACCTTCTAATTTCCGCAAATGATCTTAAAAAGCAGGATAGTGGAACGGCGTATAACTGGGTAATGCTCGAAATAGGAAATTTATTTTATAAAGTACATAATTATAATAAGGCTTTAGAATATTATAAGCTAACATCGGATGATGCTCTCAGAAAAAAGGAATATAATAAAGTTGTTGCGAAGGAAAACTATACTTTACTGTCAGTATTAATGGAAAATATGGCATTGTGCAGTGCCAGTCAGCTTGATTATGACAAAGCCATCGAATATCAATTGAAGGGCTTAGGCTACCGAAAATTAATAGATTATAAAATGGGAATTAAATTCAACTATTACAACATGGCGGAGTATTTTCTGGATAAATCTTCTTTTGATAGCACTCTTCATTATTTGAACCTCAGTATGAATGTGCAAATACCCAGCAATGATTTAAAAAGTAATAAAATAGAAGCCGACAAAACTCATGCAAAATCTTTGACACTTTTATCACGATTGTATTTTGTTCGCAAACAATATGATTCTGCTTCCTTTTATCTTGATAAAGCCGTAGAATTCACTTTATCGTTAAGCAATATTTCTTTAAAAATTTCTGCAATAAATCATATAGCCAAAACTTGTCAATTACTTGGAGAGTACAATAATGCGATAAAAGTTGCTCTTATTGCCCAAAAATTAATTCAGAAAAATAATACTATTAAAGGGTTGGAAGAAAATACCCTAATTTTGGCTGATAGTTACTATAATATGAGCAATTTTGAAGAATCTGCACGTTATCTGCGTGCTCATGATGAGTATCGCATTAAAAGTAACCTTAATTCCATTTCTAATGCAATAGAGCTGGAAATTGCCGCCAATGAGTTGAGTAATACTATTGATAATGTTAATAAAGCCACTTTGGAAAAAGATAAAAGATTAAGCAATTTTGCTAATTTGAGTATCTTTCTAATCATTATTATTTCATTGGTAGTTATTATTCTATTTATTCTAATACACGAAAATAGTTTGAGAACAAAGCTAATAGAAGACCTTAAACTATCAAACAAGAATTTAAAGGATTCACAAATTGAGTTAAAAACTTTAAATGAGCAATTGAGTATCAGTATTATAGATTTGGAAGAAAGTGACAATACTAAAAGTAAACTTTTTTCAATCATCGCCCACGACCTCAAAAATGCAATAGGTAGTAATATGAATATTAGCAAGTTGTTAGTAGAGGATTATGACACATTTGACGATATTGAAAGAAAAGAATATTTGGGTTTGCTATCCAATACTTCGGAACTTCTTTTTAAACTTCTAAATAATTTGCTTCTATGGTCATCTGTTCTTAATGGCAAGATGAAACCAAATTTTGACATAGCAGAACTCCGTCGTATAGTAGATAATAGCATACAGTTATATAAATTTAATGCTGATGAAAAGAAAATAATTGTAACAAATAATATTCCCCCAAATCTTAAAGTTCAAATTGATGTTAGTATGATTGATACGGTTTTTAGAAATTTATTGAACAATTCACTTAAATTTTCAAATGATAACGGTATAATAATAATTAATTCAGTTGAGTTCGTGAATCATATTGAAATTGAAATCGTTGATAACGGAGTAGGTATGCCCTCTGAAAAGGCTAAGGCAATATTTAAAGCCGATAAAAATCAATCTACTTTGGGCACAAAAGGTGAAAGGGGAACCGGACTTGGCTTGATGATTTGCCATGAATTTATTAAGCTGCATCAGGGGGGTATTTGGTTTGAAAGTGAGATCGGAAAAGGAACAAGGGCAAAATTCACAATCGCAAAAACTAATTCAGTAGTCAGTTAATTAGGAGTTTCAATCAATGATTTACCACTTTATGTACATATTGTTTATAATTATAGTGCTTTGTTCGTGTGTGGAAACTCCCACAGAGCAAAAAATTGTAAATATAGATAAAGTTACCGACGGGGACTTATTGGTTTTGTGTGAAGGACTGATGGGTTATGATAATTCGTCTCTAACTGCGATATTATATAATAGTGGCAGGATAATCGAAGATTATTATGCTTCGTCAAACCCAAATGATAAACTCGGCGACACATCTAACGATATCATACTTAAAAATGATACCGCATATATTCCATCTTCAATGGGAGCTTATATTCAGGTATTTAATGTGAAAAGTGCCAAAGCCACAGGGGTAATTCCTTTGCCAGCTGGGAGTATGCCCCGTAAAATGAAGATAATTAATGATACCATGGCAGTGGTTAGCGATTTACTCAATAGTCGACTGATATTTATTAACACTTCTAACCATAATATAATAAATACGGTT
>CAYUZZ010000140.1:0-5204 GCA_964449505.1 uncultured Hyphomicrobiales bacterium
AAACAATAATTGATTATATTTAATTTATTTGATGCTACTGATTATAATTACCTTTTAAAATATGGTATTTGATTATGAAAAAATATCTTTTTACGGTTTGTGTAATATTTATATCGATTTGTTCCGTTTCAATCTTAGGTCAGGAAGTTCAGGTGCCAATGGATTCTGACGGCAAGGTAGCTTTTGTTGATTCGTTGATGAATAATAAAATTCAGGTGTTTAGAAATTACTCTGGTTTCATCGATGCCAGATTATTTCAACTTGATGATTCAAATTATTCGTTGGAAATATATTACAAGATTGATGAAAAGTTTAACCGTCACAAATTAAAAATGAATCAATTTGATGTGGATACATTAAGACGAAGTATTACTCAAAAACTCAATAATAACATTTCAAATGCCATCAATCAGGATGGAAGGTCAGAACTATTATGGGGTTTAACCATTGCAGGTCTTGCATGCTATGGATCAGCAGCGATTTATATAGCTGGAATTGAGGGTACGTCAGCAGGAGGATTATATATGCTGACGTCAGCAGCCAGTTTTTTGATACCCTATGCCCTTACAAGCAATTCGCCAGTATCGGAGGGTGCTGCCAGACTCAGTCTATGGGGTGCCTATTCTGGCATGGCTCATGGTTTGTTGCTTTATCAAGTGTTTGATTTGGATAGAAATATAGATGAATATTACCCCGATTATCCAAATGATTATTATTCCCATACTCAATCGAATACAACAGCTTTATGGAGCTTGATGGCACTAACAAGTATAACAGAAGCTTATATCGGATATTTGATTGCCCAAAATAATGATATATCAGTTGGTAAATCCGATGTGCTGGTAAATTCGTCAATTGTGTGCACCGGTGCGATTCCTGGCTTTCTTTATATTGCTGGGGTTGAAAACAAACAGGCACTCAATGCTTCGGCTATTATTGGCACATTTTCGGGTTATGTTTTGGGAAATTATATTTCAAATACTCAAAATTATTCAAGGGGTGATGCCATGTGCTTATCCAATTCTTGGGTTTTGGGCGCAGCTGTTCCTGTATCAGTTTTATTAGCAAGTGAATCGAATGATCCGACATTATATATAAGTACTGCAATTATTGGTGCTGGTTTGGGTATGGCATTAGGTAATCACTTAGTTAAGGGAAGGGATTTCACTACAAGCCAGGGGGTATATTTGTCCTTGGGAGCATTTGGGGGAGCATTCGTTTCAGGTGGACTTGCATTGTTATCTATCGGAAATAATTTAAATAGTGGTAAGATAATACCTTTATTTATTACCATAGGTGCTATCGGAGGTTTTGCTCTTACGTATTCTGTTATGCAAGACGACCCAAAAATTCAAGAAAAAAATCTATCGGGTAATCTGCAATTTAATATCAATCCAATGGCTTTGGCTACGAGTTTCACGAAAATAATTGAATATAATGGTAGGATTTATTCTAATCCAATTCTCAGTATTTCCTATAAATTTTAAGGATTGTAAAATAAGTCGATATCGTAATAATTGATAAAGAGATTTAAGTATGTAAACTTAAATAACTCATGTCTGAGATTCGTTGATTTCGAATTTCTCCTTTTCGCCCATTTTATTCAATAAAAGATTGATTTCCTTTTTAAGCTGTATTATTTGTGTTTCATTGTAAGTAAGCAAATATCCAAACTGTTCCAATTGTTCACTTTTTAGCTTTAGAGCTTCTTCGGCAGCTTTTCGTTTACTAATGTCAACTATGGTTATAAAGCATTTTTTTGCATCTTCGGAAATAATACCTTCCACATGAGCATATATTGAAATATGCGACTTCACTTTCAATCTAACTTCGACTGTTTCTTTTTCCCTTGATATGAATATTTTACGGAAAAATTCTTTAAATTCAGTAAGAGTATCCAAAGTTACGAATTGTAAAAAAAATTTATTCATTAATAATGACCGCTCGATTCCAAGCATGTTAGCCCCACTTAGGTTCAGCTCTTTGATTTTACAATCAGAGTTTAATGTAAAATAACCCGTATATGCAAAATCATAAATAGCTGCAAACTTCTCCGAAGATTCTTGGGCTTGCTTCCTTGCTCCCTGTAGTTCTTTATTTTGCATTTCCAATTCTATCTGATGTACGTCCAACTCATGAAGCAAATTAATAGTATCAGATTCTGTAATGGCAAGGCGGGAAGTATTTTTATGGGCATTTAATTTCTCTTCTTCAATTTGCCTGCTCAATAAGTTTCTTTGAGCATCATTTTCATATTTTTTCATATTTTTTCATATTTTTTTGATATTATCTCCTTTGATTAAAATTCGGTTTATAGCAACCTTATAATTCTATAGATTTAGAAAGTGTAAATATACACATTTCTGCATAGTTAATACTATTATATTTCTAATTTGATCATTAGGTATCTATGTCAATATATAAATGATTAAATTTACAAAAATCCGGTTAAAAAAGTTTGTATATTTCAACCGAATTATTTGTTTCAACTATTGCCTGAATCTGAAAATCAATGTTAGCAGAAAGTGGCTTATTATAAATACATTTATATGCAATCTCACATTTTTACCAGATAGGTATCATAATATTGTCTTCGAATTGTCGATAACGAAAAAATTAAAATCTAATTCCTGTGTTTAAAGTTATATAATTAATAGACTCTTCGGTATTGTTATTAAATATGTGTTGCCCTGATTTTGCCTGAAGAAGTCTGTATTCTCCTTTCACATAAATATTTGGATTTGGTCGGTATTCCAGTGTAGCAGCCATCCCTGATAAATTCATACCCACGCCATTCCACGCAGAGCCCAATAAATATCCATTATGTTCTATCAAATTTCCAGTCATAAAACCACTATTATCATTGAAAATTTCATATCTACCTTTTACATAAAACGAATTGACTACTTGATACTGAAGTGCAACAAAACCACCGTTCATTGCTTCAGTTCTATCGGAATTGCTAAATACGCCTTTTTGTGATGCATAATCAAATTCTGTGATTAAATGTAAATTTTCAGTCATTTGGTAATCAGCAGAAAAACTGTTATACAATAGATTATTTTGTATTGGTACATTTATATCGGCTTGGTTGCCGTATTGTGCAGAATATGCAAGTTGAAGATTTTGCAAAAGATTATAGGAAAATTGAACACCGTAGTTTAAATGCTTATTTTTCCCATTTTTCAAAGTGAAAGGATTACCGAAATATATCATAGAGCTGAAATTATTACTTATTGGTAAAATCAACTTGGCACCTATAAAATTATCTGGTTCGTAATATCCAACTATACTCACTGAAGTCATCATGTTGTCTATTGGTCGGCTTGACTCAATTCCTATCGGGTCTGAAAGATATCCCACCTGAATTCCCCATTGATTATCAAAAGTATATGCCAAATATGCTTTTCCAATGTATTTTATGAATTCCTGATCGGCATTGGCAAGAAGGTGGGGCATATCTCCAAATTGAAGGTCGAAAACTGCCTGAATATTATCCTTATTATAATGAAAAAGAAGTGAAATGATATTTAATCTGAACTCGTCCGCAAATTTTGAATTACCGGTGAACCTGATTAAATTGATTGTATCGTTAACTTTGTTGAAAGATTTGGTATAATAAATATCCATGTAAAGGTTTAAAGTGAAACTCTCGCCCTCCTTTTCGTACAAAGGTATAGATGCAGATGCTAAGGTTGCTCCAAAAAATATTAGCAAGAGAATAAATTGTATTTTCATAAATCCTCGTTTAATTTCTCACTAACATAAATAATATTATTGAATTAAATAAAATTTATTTTCGTGATACCATCATTTTTAATATTTGATAGGAATTCAGCAAATAATATAACATTTCATGAATAGAAGTCAGGACTTTAAACTTTTCAATGTAAGCCTTCCGGAGGCAATAAAGCCTACGGAAGGTTATTCGATTACAATTATTTTTTAGAACTTGGACCGTTTTTATTATCATTTAGATAATTTTGCATATTTTTTTCGCTCATTGAACCGGCTTGTAGGTCAGTTTTTTTGCCATCTTTAGCTACAAAAAATGATGGAATTACAGTTACACCGAATTGATTGGCAAGTTTTGGATTCATATTTACATCAACTATTTTAATGTCATAAGTTGATAATGATGAGCTTAAATTTTTTGATTTCATTGTGTTGCCCATTTCGTTGCAATATCCACAATCAGGGTCTGCAAAAATGACTAATGTTGGCTTTTTAGCTTTTAAAATTGATGCTAAATCATTATCAGTGGCAAGTGAAACATTTTTGCCAGATAAATTCATCATACTAAAATCACCACGTGATGGATTTATCACATTTTGGTCAGGTCCTCCTAAAGGTGGCTGTATATTTCTATTAGCACAAATACCGGTTGGAGAGCCCCCTCCGCTAATTGCGAACATTCCTTTGCGTTTACATTCAGCTTCTTTTAGTGCGGCAGGATCACCGCCACGCGAGCAACCCACATCCATTACGCTGCCACCTTCGGGGCTTACATAAATTTCTCTAATATCGCCTACACAACCCTTCACCATTCTGATAAAGTTTTCGCATCTCATATCTTTCCAGTTAGTTGACTCGCAATATTGTTTGAATCTTGCTGCTCTCTCGCAAGGATTACCAGCCCCAATATCGTCAGGCACGGGCGTTGAAGCTGATGGAGATCCTGCTGCTGGTGTTGCACCAGCTTTAGTTTCCTCTTCTTTTTTAGCGGCAGCTCTAGCTTCTGCCGCCGCCTGTGCTGCCGCTGCTTCTGCGGCTGCTTGTTGGTATTCTTCGTCGTGTTCTTCTTGATATTTAGCAATTGCATCAGTTATGGCATCTCCGACTGCTGATTCGTTAATTTGAGTTCCTACTGCCCAACCTACAACTGCGGCAGTAACCACTCCTGCTATTGCACTTGATAATCCAACCTGAATGAATCCTCTCGCTGCAGCACCTTCTGCTGATGTAATTGCAGAGCCTTCCATTGCATTTAAAGCAATTTGATCTACTAAAGTTCCGGATTCAGTTAATATACTACTCGTAACTTGGGTAGCAGCCCCTCCCGTTTCTAAGGCAGTTACTGTCTCGAGAATCTGCAATGACTTGAACATAGTAACCGGGTCAGCTGCAAATAAATCCCTTGCTCCACCCCGTCTTGAATTACAACCGGCGACTGTTTGGTCTAATGCACCTCTTGCTTTGTTAAT
>CAYUZZ010000140.1:5214-6161 GCA_964449505.1 uncultured Hyphomicrobiales bacterium
CGTTTTGTCTTTCTCTATTATTACCTAAACCGCCAGTACCACCAACAGAGTTTCTATAATTTGAAGCACAAGAATTGAGAATTCCATTTACTGCTGTTAATACAGAGGAGTTAGACGCAGAGGTAACATTCCCGCTTTTTATTCCTTTATTTACGCTAGTATTTTTGCTGAATTTGCTGGTTGAACCGCTATTACTCGAACCGGCAGTTCTCAAATCCACTCCATTATCTTTGAATAAATTAGTGCCACTTCCGCAAGTAACCATATCATCATTACCATTTTGACCAGCACCAGGAAGTGAATTGAAGTGGTCAGTTATATCACTTAAAATTTCCGTTGCTTCTTCTGGAACAACAAAGTTTAAAAGATAATTTGCAAGAGCTTTGCTATCAAACGAAACAATTAAATCGCCACCCCAAACTTCATAGAATTTATTCCATCTAATATTTAGAGTTCTTCCTTTATTTACAATAGTTCTTCTGTCTTCTGATATTTGAGTTTCAATTCTACCGTCTTTATAAGCTTTGTAATCCAAGACATAATTATCCTTGAATTTAATTTCTTTTAGCAGACTGCCATCTTTGTTGAAAACTTTGGTAGTACCATTTCTTTTACCTTTAGCGAATTGCTCGGTCTTCATTACTTTATCGTTATCGTAGTAGGTAGTAAAAGTGAATACTTTGGTTAATCCGGGAATCTGTTTAGATTCAAAAAGGGGCTTTCCGTTTTTGAAAGTTTTTTTAATTTCTTTCAAATCTTTCGATTTTGCAATCGAAATCGGTAATAAAGCCGCAATAAGAAGTATTATCGCAAGTTTAATACTTGATAAAAAATGTATATTATAAATCATCAGCAAATCTCCAATTATAAAATAAATTAATTAAAATAATAAAACGAAGCAGACGAACAAAAGTAAATAATTTATTTTAATTATAATATTATATTAA
>CAYUZZ010000141.1:0-6101 GCA_964449505.1 uncultured Hyphomicrobiales bacterium
ATATTTGATAAAAAATTTGCATTTTCATTTCTGTAATCTGCAACATAATTAAAATAATTTCCCGGTGTATCTTTTATTCTTTTCAAATCAGTTTCACTCAGCACTCTTATTACTTTGGCTGGAACACCTGCAACCAAAGTTCGTGGAGGAACTTTAAACCCCTCTCTAACTAAAGAACCCGCTGCAACTAACGATTCCTCTCCTATCACCGCACCATCGAGTACAATGGCTCCAATCCCTATCAGGCAGTAAGTTTCTAATGTGCATCCGTGTAGTGATACGGAATGCCCTATAGAAACATTTTCGTTAAGTATCAAGGGCCACTTTTTGTTAGTAACATGGAGCATACTCAAATCTTGGATATTGGATTTTGCCCCTATTTTAATAAAATTAACATCACCACGAATAACAGTATTGTACCAAACAGAAACATTTTCCCCAATTTCTACCTCACCAATAATTTTTACACCTTCTGCCAAAAAAGAGCTTGGATGGATTTTGGGTGTGCATCCGTGATGAGTTATTATACTTGCATTATTTCCGGTTTCAAATTTCATAGTTTAATATGGCAATAGTTTATCTAATGGAGTTTGAGTTAATTTTATCTGAAATAATACCTGTGAACCAAATAAATTAATATCACGATTATCCGATATTACAGGTATTAGGAATAATGGAGTTTCATCTGCAAATGAAAAATCATCTGCCAAATCACCAGAGTTTTTGTTAAGGATACTGATTCCAGCGCCATTTTCGTCGGAGCCCGAAAATACTAGAAACTTTTTACAAAGCAACAAAGGTGAGGCAATTTTGAAATCAAAGTAATTTTTCCATACCTCAACACCCTTATCATCATAACTGAAAATACCGCTGATATTTTCTCCAATTCCAGAGCTAAATCCAGCAGCATACAAGCGTTGTCCATCATGTGATAATTGATTGATAATCAATGGAACTTCTTTTTCCCAAATTTCTTTGTAATTTTCATCAAAGCACTTAATGGCAGAACTTATACCACTGGGTGTTTTGAATGAGCCAGAGACAAAAATTTTGTCTTGATTATATATTATTGGGCTTAATATTCTGAAATTATTCAAAGACCTACTTTTAATCTCTTTACCCGAAAAATTAATAATTAATAGCTTGTCTGTAGAATCAAACAGTTGTGTGCTTAATCCTAAATATATTTTATCTTTTCCATTTGATGAAAAAATAGAATTTATTGATGCATTATATTTATTTTTAAAAAGGAGCTTTCCATCAGTATTAAATTTAAACAGGTATCCTGAATTTGTACCAATAAAAATATTATTTTTCACTATCAATGGTTCACCAGAAATAAATAAATTGGAGTTGTCTATATTTAAGTTGAATCTCCAATTAAGTTTACCTGAATTTGATATTGAATAAAGAAATCCCTCTAAAGTAACAAAAAAGTAATTTTTTTTAATATCAGCTACAATACCTGTTATTGAGTTTGATTTATTTTCACATTCATACGACCAAACTATTTTTTCGCCCTTTATTTTATTAATTTTTCCATTAGAGGTCGCCGCTACAAATTCATCTACATCAGTGAATAAAGGTAAATTAATCACCCCTGAAAAATCGTTTATCGAAATTTTGGTTTTAGTATTTACACTAAAATTAAAATTGCCGAGATAGGAATAATTATTATCCCTGGTATATCCACCGAATTGGTTGTATTCTGTGTATTCTTTATTTACTTTACTACATCCCAAAAAAGTAACAGTAAATAGTAATATCAATAATAATCTCATTGTAGTAATAATTTATTCCAATTTCAAAATTAATTGAACTTTGTTCTGGCAATTCTTAATCCAGTGTTACCATTTAAATTCTCAGGTATCGTACGGTTTGCCGACCTTGCATAATTAGGTCCCTTATCAAAGGCTCCACCCCTTATTACCCTTCTTGTGCCTGCTTTTGGACCTGTTGGATCGATTGCTGGTCTTGTATCATAGTAAAAATCTTCATAATAATCATAACACCATTCCCACAGATTACCGTGCATATCAAACAATCCAAAATCGTTTGCTAATTTCTTGCCAACTGGATGCATCTTATTACCTGAATTGTCGCTATACCAAGCCACATCTACTAAGGAATTGCTATTGTAATCAGTAGTTGTTCCAGCCCTGCAAGAATATTCCCATTCAGCTTCAGTTGGCAATCTCCATCCATTTGCCTTAGTGTTCCAGATTACATTATCACCTGAAATTTGGTAAACAGAGTCAAGGTTTTGCAACTTTGAGAGCTTATTGCAAAATTTGATTGCATCGAGCCACCCAATATTATTAACCGCCAACTCATCTGCGATTATAGTAGATGGATTACTGCCCGTTACAATTCTGTAAATGCGTTGCGATATTTCAGTGGCTGAAAAGTAAAAACTTCTGCTAAGGGTTACACTTGCAATTGGCTGTTCATTTATAGAACCGCTTGAAGAACCCATTAAAAATGAACCATTAGGTATCAACAAAACATCAAAATCTTGCAGCGAACCAATGGTAATATTCGTATCATTACTTTGTTTGCCTTCTACTGTAATAATTATTTTTCCTGATTTTGCAGTATCAGGAATTACTAACCACACCTCATTTGTATGCCATTTAATACAATCAGTAGAAAAAACTTTTAAATCGTTAATTGAAACAAAATTTAAATTAGATGGAGAGCCAAATAATTTACCTGATATTTTTAGCGTGTCACTTACATTGAGCGTTTTTGAATTTAGGGCAATAATCATCGGGTCACCTGTTTCACTAACAGGATCATCAATGCTACAAGCAACTACCAAAAGTAATAATACGTATATTAATTTAAGAATTTTCATTTATGTCTTAAATTTTAATTTTATAAACTTACAAATATACATAATCGTTCAAAATGAATTATTATTTAAATTTGTAAATTTAATTTAAACAGAAATAATGATTGATTTAGAATTACGCAATATAACGAAAATTTATCAGAAGAGTGCAAAGGCAGTTGATAATGTTTCATTTTCAGCAAAAGCTGGTAAATTTCTGGTCTTACTAGGACCATCCGGTTGTGGAAAAACTTCACTATTGAGAATGATTGCCGGGCTTGAATCAATCTCATCTGGAGAGCTTTTATTTGACAATAAATTAACCAACAATGTTAGTCCTGATAAAAGAAACATAGGAATGGTTTTCCAAAACTATGCTCTTTATCCCCACCTTACAGTGTTTGATAATTTAGCATTTCCACTTCAAGTCCAAAAAATTAACTCCAAAGATATAATGAATCGGGTAAATCAAATTGCCGAACTAATTGATTTGAAAGAATTTCTGAATAGAAAACCGAAGCAACTATCAGGTGGGCAACGTCAAAGAGTTGCTTTAGGTAGGGCACTCATCCGAAAGCCAGATTTGTTTCTTTTCGACGAACCTTTATCCAATTTAGATGCCAAACTAAGAGTACAGATGCGTACAGAGATAACTAATTTGCACAGAAAGGCAGGCACAACCTCTGTTTATGTAACACACGACCAAACAGAAGCTATGACTATGGGTGACATTTTGGTTGTGATTAATAATGGATTGGTTCAGCAAATAGATTCACCACAAAATATATATAATTTCCCTGCCAATAAATTTGTTGCAGGGTTCATAGGTACACCACAAATGAATTTACTTGAAGGAAAAATAGTTCGGCAAGATGGTTTAACTTTTATTGAAGACAATTCAGAATTTACTTTAAAAATTAACTATCCATTTGATGATTCGATGATTAATGAGAGGTTCACTATTGGGATAAGACCTGAGAATGTGTTGATGAATGTACCTGTCACAGATAGCAATTCCCAAAATATTAAAAAATCTAAAATTGTCAATATCGAGTATTTGGGGTATGAAAAGATAATTTTCTTTGAAACAGCCCATCAGTCCAAATCCATAAGAACTCTTTCTGATGATAATTATTATATAGGACAGGAATTTACATATTGCCCCGATTTAGATAAGCTTCATATTTTTGATAATAAAGGTAATAGAATAAAGGATTTTCATGGTATCGGTTAATGGACTAACAATCAATTTCGGGGGCAGGTTCCTTTTTGATAATATCTCATTCTTGATAAATGATCAAGATAAAATTGGGTTGATTGGACGCAATGGCACAGGCAAATCTACACTGCTGAAAATTATCAGCGGATTGGAAGAAGCATCTGCAGGTAGGATTATTTTTCCTAAATTTTACAAAGTTGGATATTTACCACAAGAGCTGGCAGTTGAATCTGAACTGACGGTGTTGGCAGAAGTATATTCTGCACTTCACGAAATCGTAGCCCTTGAAAATCGCCTTGAAGAAATCAATTTCAAAATGGCAGAAAGGGAAGATTACCATTCTGATGAATATAGTGGATTGATTTCCGAGCTTTCACTCATTAGTGATAGATTAAGAATTCTTGGTAGTCATACTGTTCAATCAGATATTGAACAAATACTATTGGGCTTGGGGTTTAAACGGGAAGATTTTTCTAAATTATACAAAGAGTTTAGTGGTGGTTGGCAGATGAGAATAGAACTCGCCAAAATACTTATCCAAAAGCCCGACTGTATCCTGTTAGATGAACCAACCAATCACTTGGATATTGAATCTATAAGATGGTTAGAAAAATTCCTCCGTAATTATTTTGGTGCTATAATACTTATTTCCCACGATAGAGCATTCCTTGATAGTGTTACCAATAGAACAATCGAAATAAATAGTGGTAAGATTTTTGATATGCCATACAAATACTCCGAATATGTTCTATTAAGAGAAGAACAAAAAGAATTAGAGATAGCTGCATTCAAAAATCAACAGAAACAAATTGCCCAAACAGAAAAGTTCATAGAGAGATTTCGTTCCAAATCAACCCTTGCAAGCAGGGTGCAATCAAGAATAAAGGCTCTGGAACGTATTGATAGAATTGAAATTGAGGATGATGAAGGACGAGCTGTAAGAATTAGATTTCCCGAACCTCCCCGTTCTGGAAGAGTGTTAGTTGAAGTACAGAATCTTACCAAACATTATGATGATAAATTAGTTTTGAAAAATATTGATTTTGTACTTGAAAGAGGGGAAAAAGTTGCCTTTGTTGGCAGAAATGGCGAAGGCAAATCCACGCTATCGAAGATTATTGCAGGTATGGAGGAATTTGAAGGTACCTGCCAAATTGGAAATAATGTAATCATTGGTTACTTTGCCCAGCAGCAAGCTACTAATCTAAGTCCTGACCAAACAGTTTTTGAAGTAATTGATAATTCTGCCGTTGGAGAAAGTAGAACTCAAGTAAGAGCTCTCCTCGGTGCATTTTTATTTAGCGGAGATGATGTTTACAAAAAAGTAAAAGTTCTTTCTGGTGGCGAAAAGTCTCGATTATCTTTAGCGAAATTAATGCTGGCACCATCAAACCTGTTAATTCTTGACGAACCAACCAATCACTTGGATATGCTTGCCAAGGATGTATTGAAGCAGGCATTGATAAGATATCAGGGTTCTTTGATTGTGGTTTCCCACGATAGAGAATTCTTAGATGGACTGACTCAAAAGACAATTGAATTCCGTGATAATCGGATTAAAGAATATATTGGAGACGTAAATGAATACCTCGACAAAACCGAACTCAACTCACTTGCAGAACTGGAAATCAAGAAAGCAATAATAAAGGAAACAGTAAAATCCGATAATCAAAATAAAGAAAACAGGGAAAGGAAAAAAGAAACCCAAAAAGAAATTAATAGACAAAAAAAAATAATAAATTCTATTGAAAGCCAAATCTCTGAAATCGAAAATTCTATTAGTGAATTTGAGGTACAATTCCAAAATCCAGATTTTTTTAATAATTCTGCTGATAGCAAAACAGTGCAAAATGAGTATAACATAATTAGAACAAAACTTACGCAACTTATGAATATTTGGGAAATGGAATCGGAGAAATTAATAGAAATGGAATAGCATTATGTAATCTTGAGTTAATTATAAATAACATTTTCCCATTAGGATTACCACAAACTATTTCATTTTATAATAGACCCATTATTGAAAAAGTGTTACCATTTGAATACTTA
>CAYUZZ010000142.1:0-6074 GCA_964449505.1 uncultured Hyphomicrobiales bacterium
CGCCACATTTTACAAAAAAATACCTTATATTTATAATTTAATTAAAAGTTATTTTTGACTTAATAAATGAATTATCCAAAAATTACTGTTGTTGTTTGTACGCTGAATGAGGAAAATCATATAGCGCAATGCCTAAATTCTGTCTTAGGTCAGGATTACCCGGGCAATATTGATATAATAGTTGCAGATGGTGGCTCGCAGGATGCTACAATCTCCATTTTAGGCAACTTTGCATTAAAATATTCTAACATCAAATTGATTGATAATCCAAATAAAATTCAATCTTCGGGTCGTAATTTAGCGGTTTCTAAATGTGAGACCGAATTTATTGCTTATTTAGATGCACATTATATAGCCAGAAAAGACTGGATTTCCAAAATGTTCGATATATTAATTCAGCAAAAAAACAACAATATCAACATTGCGGGAGTAGGAACGGCATATTATAATCTATCAGATAATGAAATATCATTGGGTTATACAGCGGCTGTATCGAGTATAATTTGCGGTGCTCCAAAGGAACATCTGTTGAATAATAATAAGATTACTCAAACCGACCATGCTCTGATGTGCATTTATTACAGAAATATTTTCAAATTAAATGGAGGTTACGATGAAAAACTACCTGTCGGTGAAGACTATGAATTTAATGTAAGATTAATACAAAAAGGATATAAAATCTTTCAGACAGATGAAAAATTAGTTGGTTATTACCCTCGAACTACTTTTGAATCAATTGCAAAACAGCAGTTTAATTATGGATATTGGCGTCAAATCGTCAGTAAAAAACTTAATAAATTTTCATTAATATCATTGATACCTGCAATATTTGTGTTAATAATGATTATACTGTTCCTGATTTCATTTTTAAACCCTACAGTATTTGTAGGATATTTTGTAATTTTAATATTATATATGTTTACTTTGCTTACAGCAGGTGCACTAATTGGGCTTCGCAGACAGGGCAACCCTATTATGATAGCAGTTTCTGCACTGGTTATTCATTTCTCTTATGGTGCTGGTTCATTATCGGCTTTATATAAATTATTGACAAGGACAAATGCTTAATATTGGCTTTTACTGCACATCCGTTAGCAAGGGTGGATTGGAATTGAATATGCTCAATACTGCTGCAGAAATTAAAAGGCAGGGTTATACAATTTCTATCCTTTGCCTTGAAGAAAGCCCTCTACATAGAATTGGCTTAAATATGGGGTTGAAGATAATACTTGTTAAAAAAAGTGGAAAATACTTCGATTTTACATCTGCAAAGATACTATCTGCAATTTTACTACGAAACCAAATTACTACCTTGATAGTATTTCATAATTACGATACGGATACAGCTTCTTTTGCAAAACTTTTTAATAAAAATATTAAACTCTATTATCATCAAAATATGCAAATAGGAAGAATGAAAAAAGATGTTTTTCATAATTTGCGTTACAAACGTTATGATGGTTGGATTACACCTCTCGAAAAACTTGCAAATGAAGTTCGGGAAATGACAAATTTTGATAAGAATAAAATTTATGTTGTTCCAATAGGGATAGAAAGCGACAAGTATCTTGATTCACCAGAAAAACATATTGCAAGAAATGAACTTGGGCTACCTCTCCACAAATTTATTATTGGAATTATTGGCAGAATTGATGAGCAGAAAGGGCAATTGACGGCAATAAAAGCACTCGAAATGATTAATGACGAGAACTTAATTTTGTTGATAGCCGGCGAACCAACAATTAACGAAGGCGAGGAATATCTTGGAACTCTTCTAAATTACATAGAATTTAACAATTTACGGGAAAGGGTTATCTTTAAAAATTTTATTCCAAAATCTGAATACTTTTATTCAGCTATCGACGCATTTTGCCTTCCTTCATATTCGGAAACTTATGGCTTGGTAACAATAGAAGCAATGATTAGCGGAGTTCCTATATTGGCAAGTAATAGCGGTGGCACACCTGATGTATTGGATAATGGGAAATATGGAATATTATTCACTCCAAAAAATATTGATTCATTGAAAGAAGCAATCACTTTTTTAATTAACAACTATCCAGAACAAATAGTAATTAGCAACAAAGCCAAAGATTATGCACTTAATAGATTTAGCAAGTCTAATGAAGCACGTACTCTGATTAATCTGTTTAACGGAGATTACAACAATTATGAATAAAAAAATACTTGTTATCATTCCGGCTTATAACGAAGAGTCTAACATTCTGAAAGTAATTACCCAATTAAAAGAGCATTTGCCTGATGCTAACCTTTTGGTTGTTAACGATGGTTCTACAGATAATACTTTGAAAATTGCAAAGGATAGTAATCTGGCATATATAATTAATCTTAAGCAAAATCTTGGAATAGGAGGTGCGGTTCAGACAGGATTTAAATTTGCTCTTAAGTACAATTATGATATTGCCCTTCAATTTGATGGAGATGGGCAACACAACTATATGGAAATCTCTAAATTAACATCACCAATTTTAGGAAATAAAGCTGATGTTGTAATAGGTTCCAGATTTTTAGATAAAAACGGTTTTCAATCTACTTTTACACGTAGAATTGGAATTAAGATATTTGAAATAATTAATAGTATAATAATTAGACAAAAAATTAGCGATAATACATCAGGATTTAGGGCATACAACAGATCAGCAATAGAATTTTTGGCTTCAAATTACCCCCAGGATTATCCTGAACCAGAAGCCATAATTTTACTTGGTAAACGAAAATTTAAAATTGTTGAAGTAGCTGTGAATATGCACGAGCGTAGTGGCGGGCAGTCATCGATAGCAGGACTGCAATCGGCATATTACATGATTAAAGTAATACTTTCTATATTGATTACATCAATTCGGAGGGGCTGATATGGAAAATCACTCAATTCTTACCAACGTAAATATTAATTTAATTCAATATTACTCAATTGCTTTCAGTATATTCTTCTTATTATTTATTATTGAGTTAGTACGACGAAAGAAAATTAGGGAAGAGTATTCGATTATATGGATTATAATCGGCTTTGTTTTTTTATTTTTCTCCATTTTTAGAAATGCCTTAAACATACTTGCTTCTAATCTTGGTATTGCCTATGTACCCATGGCACTACTACTGATACTCATAGTAGGGGTTTTTCTGATACTTGTGCAATTCTCGACAGTAATCTCTAAATTAACCGAACAAAATAAAAAAATAATCCAAGATAATGCACTATTGCAATTCGAAATTGATGAGTTAAAAAAAGAATTTGATAAATCGAAAACTACCAAAGTAAATAAATGAATTGTTATTTGAAAATCTATGGTAACA
This sequence comes from uncultured Hyphomicrobiales bacterium, assembly GCA_964449505.1. GTDB lineage: Bacteria > Bacteroidota > Ignavibacteria > Kapaibacteriales > UBA2268 > JBDHXE01. The sequence goes on from CAYUZZ010000142.1 coordinate 3,316, forward strand.
AAATCGGTATTACGATATACTATTATAAATGCTGTTAGAAGAATATTCTTTATGGAATTATAAAAAAACTTGATAATAGTGAAGCTACAAATAGCGTTATTGATAGCTATTTTTTATAAATTAGATTTGCCGAGGCTTACACAAATTAAAATTGCTTTGAATACCTTTACTTCAGAGCAGTTGAATGAAATTAGGAATAAATATGAATTGAACTAATATCACTGGAATATTATTGGGATTTCATATAGAAAATCAGAAAATTATGATTTGACCGAGATATGATACTTGCATGCAATTGATATAAAACCGAGCTATGAAGTGCCGTATGGAAATTTACTTTCTCTTTATATTTCCAAAGTCTGAGGAATTAAACAAATTGAAAGAAATATTTGAAGATGAAAAATAATATGATTCAAAAGTTGTAAATTATGCAATAGTTCACAATTAGTACTATATAACTGTTTAATGGGCAGAATAATTTTTCATCATGATAGGGGAGAAGCAAAAATTAAATTATTTATCTAAAAATATTATAGGGTTTATAACGTAACGTACTTTACGTAACGCAAAATACGTAATAGTTTTTATGATAAATAAATTGGAATATTTTATGAAAATAAATCCATTTATATTGACTGCATATCACAGCCCAGAGTATTTCTGTGATAGAGCTGAAGAATTAAAGAAGTTACTATCGGCTATTGAAAATAATAGAAATATTGTTCTTACTTCTCTTAGAAGAATGGGAAAAACAGGGCTAATCAAGCATTTAGAATATAATATTAAAAATAAATCAGATATTAATTTTGTTTATTTTGATATTATGTCAACCTCTTCAATGAGTGAATTTATAAAGATGATGGTTGATTCAGTTTTCAAAATTCAGAAAAAAGATTTAGATTCTACTTACAAAAAATTCGTAAATATTTTTGGAATATTTAAACCTTCATTTTCAGTAAATCCGATTAGTGGTGAAACAAAGTTTAGCATAGAACTTTCTGATAAAAAAGATGAAGAAAACTCAATCAATGCTATGTTTGATTATATTGCTAAAAGCAAAAAGAAATTTGTGATTGCTATAGATGAATTTCAACAAATTGCAAATTATCCTGAGAAAAATGCTGAAGAAATTTTACGTTCCAAAATACAGATGCTAAACAATGTAGTTTTTCTCTTTTCCGGTTCAAGCAGAGAAATATTAAGAAGCATGTTCTCACACGAAGGACGTCCATTTTATCAAAGCAGTGAGTTCTTATATTTGAAAGGTATTAAGGAAATAGAATATTCGAAATTTATTATTGAAAAATTTAGATTATCAGGAACCACAATTGATAGCGATTCTGTAGAATATATACTTAGCTTGACAAATAATCATACATATTACGTTCAAAGCTTGTGTAACAGATTATATTCTGAAAATTATAAGGAAATTTATACTGAGCAAATTAATAATGTTTTTGGTAGATTATTAGATGAAAATGCTTATTACTTTGAAAATATTAAGCAACTTTTAACAGATTTACAGTGGAAACTTTTACGTGCCATTGCTAAGGAAGGAAAAGTCAAGGAAATAAACTCAAACACATTCCTATCAAAATATGCTCTTGGTAGTTCCAGCTCAGTAAATACAGCTGTAAAATCTTTATTGAAAAAGGAATTAATTTATAAAGAAAATGATCATTATTTTGTTTATGACTTACTTTTTTCAAAGTGGTTAGAAAAATTGATGTAAAAAATGAGTTAGAACTAATATGCTCTTTCAACGAGGTATGAAATTATTACCAAGTTGTTTTTACAATTTTGGAGTCAATAATTTTCTTGTCTTTTGTTATCAGAATTGATTGATTTAATAATGAAGTAGCAATAATAAATCTATCTGCAGTTAGATTCCCATTTTTCATCAATTGGACTGACAATATCGCTTTCAAAAATAATACTATCCTTTAGTTTGTTTTCATTTACGGGTAAAATCTTGAAAAAAGGTTTGCCATTTTTCATTATCAGAGCCATTTCATTATTTTTAACAATTTCTTCAATCAAAAAAGTAAATTTTTCACTAAAATCAGAATAAGCAATAGTATTCATAAGTTTCCTCCTTCAGAGTTTTGAAACGTAGAAATTCAAACAATATTTTGATTGATACATTATAAATGGATAATTTAGAATCTGATTCATCATTTTGTTTATTACTTACTTTTTTGAAAAATTGATAAGAAATGAATCAGAACCAATCTACGTATTCAGACAAGAACGTTCTTATTCTGAATTAAATTTGTGTATGTTGTCTATGACTTTGTATTTTTGATTTGTGATAATTACATAAATTAATAATTGGAATTTTATTTAACGCCGATTTGCTCTCCAGCTTACGGGCGACATAGTTAAACAGTTAAAAGGAGATTGTCATGGTTAATCATGAATTTAGTTTAGGTGCATTAATTGCAGAAAATAGGAAGTTAGCGGGGCTTTCGAGAAGACAACTTGCTGAAAAGTTAGGATACAGAAATTTAGAAAAGGGAATCAGGCGAATCGGAGAAATTGAAAATGGCAGATTTAATGAGCAGATTATTCCACAAATTATGAAAATACTTGATATATCTGAAGAAGAGAGAGAATTTTGCCGTCAAAAAGATGTTGAATTATTGATTGAGACAAAAAAGAAATTGCCACCATTCAAGCCAAATATTGTTCGTAGGTTGATGGCAGCACTATATCAACCAATTCCTGTTCCGGAAGGAATGACCAATGAAGAACTTATA
>CAYUZZ010000143.1:0-6049 GCA_964449505.1 uncultured Hyphomicrobiales bacterium
TCCAACAAAATATTTCGTTGCAGCTGAGCTTACTGTACGTCTCAAATTACCTATAACACAGGCTACATCAGTAAATGCAGGTAAAGTTGCAGATGCTCCAAAAGTTAATATATTATTGTTAGTTGTAATATTGTAAACACCAGTCAAAGTACCATCAACAGTTAAATCACTAGCCAAAGTAGTATTTGCAACAATTGTCATATTATTAACAGTGTTATCTTTAAATAAATTAGCAGGTATAGTTGTTTGCGAAGAGTGTGTGCCAAATACTACTGCACCAACACTTGCATCTATACCGCCTGAAACTCTGTTTAATACAGTTGTGTTATTCAAAGTTAAAGTGAAAGTACTTAAATCTAAATATTGTGTTGAAGTATTAATAGTGAAAACATTACCAGCCTGCATTGTCAAAGCGCCAGTTAAGGTTTCAGCTCTTTCAATCACTAATGATGGAAAAGCTGCACCGAAAATTGAATTTGAGAAGTCATCACAAGCACCTGTACCAGTCAATTTCAATTTTGATGTTGCAACAGCTCCAGCCTCAAAAGTACCTGCAGCAGTTGTTATTAAATCACCTTTGATTTCAAGTGTACGAGTAGCTGGTATTGTAAAATCAACAACCCCAGTAAATTCAAAATCATTAGTGACAGTTAAGTTACCGGCACCCATAGTATGAGCCACTAAAACAGTAAGATTATACAAAGTTGGTGTTCCATCTAAAGTAAAAAATGCATCAGTTAAACCTGTTGCATTATGTCCAGTAGAAATAACATAAGTACCGGTTGCACCATTAATTGAACCTGTTCCTTGGGTTAGTAACACATTCGCACCTACAGTTAATGTAGATGAACCTAAATTTAAAATACCATCTGTTAATGTAATAGTTGATGTAGCTGTATTAGCAATAGTTACGTTCACACCTAAGTTAACTTCATCACTACCGGTTGCTCCTGTTTTATTAATTACTAAAACATCAAAAGTAGCAGCAGGATCCTGATCTGTATCCCCACCTATAGCTGAACTTGTTGTTCCAATAAAAGTCACAGTTGAACCATTACCACTAGTATATTTAGCACCTGTATTAGTCAATGTTAAATTACCTCTAAATTGAACGAAATCACCTGCAAAATCAGTTACAGCGGCGCCATCAATAATAACATTGTTGAATTTTAAATCTCCATCTGTACCTGCTGTCAATACACATGCATCGGTAAATGTGATAGTACCGGCAGTAGCATCAAAAAAATCAGCTCCAGCGGTGGTTAATGTAAAAGCGGTACCGATAACTGTAAAGTTATCAGCTGTAGTTACTGTGCCAGCTGTTGTTGCGCCAATGATAACATCACTAAATGAAAGATTAGCATCATCTGCAACAGTAATTGTCTGGGTTGCAGCACTTGGTTCAAAATGTGTTTCTGTACCAGCACCACCAGTGACAGTTAATTCAGATGCTGCAGCTAATGTTAAATCACCTTCTATAGTAATAGTAGTTGCAGACGTAATATCAGAACCTTCAGCTATGGTAACTCCCCAAAATACACATTCAGTAGCAACTCCATTAGCATTACTGATAGTTTTTTGTGTTGTATTATCAAATGTAATTGTACCAGCAGTTGCAGAAAACAAGCCTAATGCTGCATTGGTAAAATCACCTTTTATAGTAAAGCTAGATGCTGTTGTAGTTCCTACAGTTGCAGAAACATCATTTGTTAAGTTACTGAACTCTAATGTTCCATTATTTGTGATAGTAGTTGCATCAGAGACAATCGTTACTGTACCTGCTTCACAAAGTAATGAAGCGGATGCTGCTATTGTTAAACTACCATTGGTAGCCACTGTTGATGGATCACCTATTGTAAAATCCGAACTTGTAGTAATTTTTGAACCTGCAGAAATAGCTAAATTCACAAATGAATTTGTTCCACCAACCAATTGAATTGTTTTACCTGCCAAGTTTGTATTTGTAAATGTTATGGTACCAGCAGTAGGAGCAAAGTCAGATCCTCCTATCTTAGTGAAATCACCAGTTATTGTAGCATTAGTAGCAGGATTGCAAGCAAATCCTAAATTACATACTACATCATAAAAAGTTATAGCTGATGTTGCTGCCCATAATACTGAAATAGCTAATGGGTTAAATGTAATAATGCTCGGAGTAGTTGCAGTAAATGCACCTGCTGTAGTAGTTAAAACATCTCTCATTGTAAAATTTGATGATGTCTCAACTCCCCCAGTATTATTAATAGTTAAGTCTCCAAATTCACAGTAAGAATCAGCTGATACTGTTATTGTTTGTGTTGCAGTACCAGTCATTGTAACAACAGAAGTAGCTGCTGCTGCTGTCAAGGCGCTAGTACCTGTTAAAGCCAAGTCACCTTTTATATCATGTGTGATTGCAGCTGGGATTACCATGGTAGCATCACTAATCAATAGATCATTGTATGTTAATGCTCCCAAGGGAGTAAATGCAGCATTGTTAGTGACTTGTAGTCCACCATTAATGACCAAAGCACCTCCAGCTGTTGGTGAGCATGAAGCCTCAACTGAAACATCACCGACAACAGTAACAGCAGCTGTTACATGGGCTCCAGTTGACTGAATAAATAGTGTATCAAAAGTAGCTGCGGCAAAAGTTAAAGGGTCGGTTCCCTGAACTACATATTTATCAGTAGTTACCCAAGCACCCAATGCAGACCCCGAACCATCAGCAAGACTTTCCCAATTTACCACATTATTAAGAGTAACTGCACCTTGAGAATACCATGTTGCACTCCAGGCACTCTGCCCGAAGCCCATAAACACTAAGAGAGCTATCAGAAAGCTCAATCTTAGAAATCTTTTTTTATTGTTCATAATTAAACCTGTGAGAAAGTTTAAAAAAATATTAATTAAATTAAAGTTCGTTTTCATAGTTATACTCTCACTTTGTTTGTTAATAAAGCGAAGAACAGACGCGTCGGGTCATCAGGCATCTTTTTGGGCCTGACATAAGCGGTTTTCTGATAAATACATCCAAGTATTTCTGAAATAGTCATTTTACCTCCCTGTAAATTTGTTTAAATTAAATTATTCCATTATGCGAATAATACTTTTATCTATAAAATTAGATACTACATTCATTCTAAAAAAGAACATCATTTTACAAAACTTCATTTCACTTATTACATATATCGTAATTTTTTCTAAAAACTTTAATTTTTATTCAATAAAATATTATTGTCCAAAATATTGTAGAATATTCGCCATATTCATTCTACACTTTCTTTAAAATCAACTACTTAGCTATAAGTGTTCAAATTATATGCCAAAAGGAAAATTATACTTATTTTTATTTTTTTTAATAGTTTTTATAAAAATATAAATAAAATTGAAAAACAATAAAAAAAATCCCGAAATATTAGATTTTCGGGACTGGATAAGTATAATTAATTATTAATAACGGTTTCTTTTGGTGTATTGTGTATGAAGCAACTTATGTGATTTGTGCCCCAATGGACCTGATGTTAGGAAATCGTCGTAGATTTTTTTGATCTCTGGATTTTCGTGAGATTTTCGAATTTTTTTTCCTTCGTCTTCTTTATATATTGCCTCCATTCTTTTTTTTCGAATTTCATCATTTGTTGGAATCGGCTGCCCGCCCCCACCAATACAACCCCCCGGGCACGCCATAATTTCTATAAAATGGTATGGAGAGTGCCCTTCCATCAATTCATCCATAATAATTTTGGCATTTTTAAGTCCCGAAGCAACAGCAACCCGCAATTCGATGCCCTCGAGGAAAGCCCATTCGGGGGTGCAATTTTCAAGTTTTATTGTAGCTTGCTTTATTCCTTCCAACCCGCGAACCGGCATAATATTTAATCTATCGAATGGTACTTCTCTACCAGTAATTACTTCATAAGCAGTACGAAGAGCAGCCTCCATAACGCCACCAGTAGCCCCAAAAATAACCCCTGCACCAGTGGATTCACCCATCAGCGAATCAAATCCACATTCTGTCAGATTTTCGAATTCAATACCAGCTTGCCGAATCATTTTACCCACCTCTCGGGTAGTTAAGCCTGCATCTATATCCTGATAACCACTTGAACGCATTTCGGGTCGATTAGCCTCATATTTTTTGGCAGCACAAGGCATAGCCGACACACTTACAATATCTTTTGGGTCGATGCCATTTTTTTCTGCATAATAAGTTTTGGACAATGCCCCAAACATTTGCTGAGGTGATTTGCAGGTAGATAGATGTGATAATTTATCGGGATACATGTGCTCGATGTATTTTACCCAACCAGGTGAACAAGATGTAATCATGGGCAGGGAAACTTCTTCCTTTAATAGTAGAGCTTTTTTAAGCCTTTGCAGCAATTCGTTACCTTCTTCTATAATAGTTAGGTCGGCAGTAAAATCAGTATCTAATACTGCATCGAATCCAATTTGTTTAAGGGCTGACACCATTTTACCTGTAACCAAGGAACCTGATTCCATACCAAGTGTTTCCCCCAACGCCACACGAACCGAAGGTGCAGTATTGATAATTACAAACTTTTTCTCATCGCCAATTGCTTGCCAAATATCGTCAAAATAACGCCTTTCGGTAAGTGCTCCTGTAGGGCAATGGATTACGCATTGACCACAATTAACACACACAACTTCATTCAGTGGCAATTCCATAAAAGTGGAGATTTTCATATCTTTACCTTTGTGAGCAACAGTAATTGCATTCACATGTTGTAATTCAGAGCATGTGCGAACACAACGTTGGCAACGAACACACTTGCTATCATCTTTTTCAATTGAAAAAGAAGAACGGTCAATTAAGTAGGGTTTCACTACACTCAAATATGAAGTATGATCAACGTTGTACTCCTGTGCAATCTCCTGAAGCTCGCAATTTGTAGAACGGAAGCAAGTGGTACACTGAGTGTTGTGCTCTGATACCAGCAAGGCAATTATATCCTGTCTTGCAGTTCTAACCTTTGGAGTATTGGTTTTAATAATCATACCTTGTTCGCACGGAGTAGCGCAGGATGCGGAAAGAGTTTTGTGCCCTTCCACTTCCACAACACACACTCTGCAATTACCGGCAACACATAAGTCTTCGTGGTGACACAATGTTGGAATTTTAATATTTACTTTTTTTGCAGCATCTAAAATGGAAGTTCCCCGCTGCACACTAATATCAATGCCGTTAATTTTTACACTAATAATATTGTTCATTTTTATCTCGAATATTTTAATTAATATATCATTTCTTCGCGAAAATTCTCAACTATAGAAGAGAATGAGTTAGCTACAGATTGTCCCAATCCACATTTAGCAGTAATTTTCATTGTTTCGGTTAATTTAAGTAATTTGTTAAGGTATTCGGGTGGTTTTTCTCCTTTTTTGACAGCTTCAATGCCATTGGTCAATTGTTGGATACCAACTCTACATGGTGTGCATTGCCCACAAGATTCTTCTTCGAAAAATTCCAGGTAATTTCTTAGCACATTATACATAGAGCGTGAACTATTGAAAATCATCATCGAGCCACCAGTAGGAAGTGAATCACCAATCAATCCACCTTGAAAACCGATTGAAGTCTGGGAGAATTTTTTTCGTGGTACACAGAATCCCGAAGCACCGCCAACCTGTACTGCCTTTGTATCCCCATCACCAAATTCTCTAACAAAGTCATCAAGTGGTAAGCCAAATTCTAAATCATAAATTCCTGGTTTGGGAGTATCGCCAGAAATAGAGAATAATTTTGAACCATGCGAATCTTGAATACCCAGTTTCTTAAATTCTTCGGGACCAATTTTAGAAACCATCATAGCAGATACCAAAGTTTCTACATTATTTACGACAGTTGGCTTACCCAAATAGCCCTCTTTGGTAGGAAATGGTGGTTTATTACGTGGCTCACCCCTTTTGCCCTCCATCGAATTAAGCAGTGCTGTTTCTTCACCACAAACGTAGGCACCAGACCCTAAAAATATTTCTATATGAAAATCAAGTCCAAGAATTTCTGCATGTACATGAAACTCATCAATCTCCTTTTGCAAATCAG
>CAYUZZ010000144.1:0-6041 GCA_964449505.1 uncultured Hyphomicrobiales bacterium
AGAGCAGCAATGGTATTATTATAAATCAACTCGGCATCAACAGAGAAAAGAGGGATGTTGTTATCCTTTGCCACTTTTGCAAAACTGTCATAAGCCACATTCAATGTATTATCACCAGCATTAAGAAATACTTGTGCACCTTTTATAATCAAAGCCTTTGATGCGTCCAAAACTTCAGATGGGCTACTAACAGTAGTTTCAATAAGATTTATGTTATATTTTTTTACGATTTGTCTGATTTTAATAACCACCGACTCGGAGTTTGCCTCACTTGAGTTCCAAACAATTCCCAAGTTTTTTCTTGAGGGAAACATTTCAACAATCAATTTAATCATATCTTCGATGGGTGGAAAGCATGATACACCGGTAAAGTTTGGTAAAACATCGTTGGCAGACTTGGCAGCTCCTATTCGATAGGGGTCATAAATATAGGTGAATACTACCTTAGTGAAATCCTGTTTTGACGCTTGTTGGACTGTTGCCTGAACAACTGGAGTGGACAATGGCACAATAATATCAACTTTTCTGGAAATCAAATCTTGAACAATTGAATTAATCATCGGGAAATCTGCGTTGGCATTAGGATATAGTATTTCAATATTTTGTCCATCTACATATCCATTTCCAGCTAAAGCATGCAAGATTCCTTTTTTGGCAATTTCAACGTTTGGCTCCTGTGCAAACTGAATTACTCCAATTTTGTACTTTTTAACAAGTTTTCTAGTTCCAATAAATTGGTTTGCTTTATAAATTAAGTCGTTTCCGAACTTTATTTTCAATAAGTCCGCAACTTCAATATTAAGTCCATAAGTAAGAATATTATATTTATGGAAAGGAATTGTGGCTGGTTTTTCACCGTTAATTATTCTGACAACAATATTGGCTGCAGCATTTCCAGATTGAATATAATCATAACCTATGCCAGCAAGTGCTCCATCTTTAATACGTTCTACATCACTAATAATAATTGGTATTTTGGCATCATTAGCTACTTTGACTATGGCGTCAAATGATGAATAAACTGTATTGTCAGGAATTAATACAAATGCTTTCACATTTTTGCTGATGAGCGAAGATGCTGCTGTTTGTACTTCCGATGAACTATTAACAGTGCTTTCTGCTAATTTAATGTTGGGGTAATTTTTAAGTTCATTAACTAAATTTTTATAATTAAATTCTGAATTTGCCTGACTATTATCCCAAATAGTACCGATTTTAATATCATTACCCATAATTTCTGTTACCAGCTGCATCGTTTTGTCCATAGGAGCCGACCCGTAAGTACCAGTAACATTCGGCAAATGATTGTTTTCGTCAGTTCCGGCGCCAATTATGAATGGGTTAGCAACAGTGGCAAAAACAATAGGAATATTTTTGATTTTATTTAATGCCGCCTGAGTGGCAGGTGTGGATATAGTTAGAATAAGGTCAACTTTTTTATTTAAGAAGTTATCCATGATAGAATTTAATGTAGAAACATCTCCATTAGCGTTTTGTTCGAATATTTCGACTTTTGTATCATCATAACCCAATCTAATCATTTCTTTTTTGAATGCTTCCCTGGTAATATCAAGGATACCATTCGAAGTAATTTGAACTATACCTACTTTGAACCTTTTGCTTGTAGAATTAATATCATCGGTAGTGAATATATCCTTCCATAAATTCATTGTGGAGAAAATACCAAATCCGATAATTATAACTGTAGCAACGGTAAGATTTGTTTTGCTTTTAAAGAATAAAAGTGGATTAAATTTCTTTCGATGACTGATTGTAGTAGAAATAAAAATTGTTAGCAGTACAAACAGAGCGGTTAATAATTTAAGGTCGATAGGATTTAAACCAATGAAAAGAGCGAATGCTATCATATATCTAAAAATTATAGAACCAATTGCCGCACTACCAATCTTAGCGTATATTGAAGGAAATTTAAGAATTGTTTCTCCAATAATAACTGCTGCCAAACCATTGACTATCATTCCTATACCCATGCCAATATCTGCAAAGCCTTGGTACTGTGCAACTATAGCACCTGCTAATCCGACAAATGCATTGGAAAGGGATATGGTAAAAACTTTTATAAAATCCACATTTACTCCCAAAGCTGACGATACAACTGCATTATCCCCGGTTGACCTTAGGGTAAGTCCAAAATCTGTCTTGAAAAAATACGAAACAATCACAACTGAGATAATTATAAGTAAAACTAAAACTATTGATAGCCATAAATCAGTAACTAAGCCAGGGTTGAAATTATTGAAAAAAGTTGTAAACGAAGCCACATTTAACAATGGAACGTTACTTCTGCCCATAATATGCAGGTTAATAGAGTAAAGGGCAATCATAACCAAAATACCTGATAGCAAGCCATTTACTTTCATTTTAGTATGAATTAGACCTGTTGCCATACCAGCTAATCCACCAGCCAGAAAAGCAGCAACAAGTGACAAAAATGGGACGTAACCCGAAATTATCAAAACGGAAGAAACAGCAGCCCCAGTTGTGAAACTACCGTCAACAGTAATGTCTGGAAAATCAAGAATCCTGTAAGTAATGTAAACGCCAATTGTCATTAAAGAATAAATTAATCCCAGTACTAATGCACCTATCCATAGTTCCATTTAATCCTCCAATTCGTAAATTGCTAAAATACCTTTCCCAACGAATGAATTCTTGAGTATATGGCTTACTTTGACTGGTCGAAATTCTTTAAAAACTTTATCCATTTCCTTCTCAAAATCGTAAATTCTGTATGACAGCAGAGAACGTTCGAAAATCCCACAGTGAAGATGAAAATTGGAATTACTTGGGATGATTTTTGACAAAGCTCCATCTTGTTGCGGATTGGTTTGATAGAACCCTGTTCCTGCAATAATATAATTAAAATTTGATACTTCAACCGGGAAATCAAACCAGTCACCGAAATTATCGTCATCGGTAATTAATGAGTGATTTGACGGTTTATTCTCTTGTATGGGAATTTTAATTAAATTCATAGCCCTTATGCCCTTGCTTTCAGAAAGTATATTAAAAGAGAAGTTCGGTAGATTAAAATTATCTGAGACATCTTTTAGTAATTCTGATATTTCAATAGTTGGATTTAGAGGGTCAAAAGAAATTAATCGGGAATAAGAACCAATTATTCTGGCTCCGTTTAGAAAAGAATATTTAAAAGAATCATATTCTTCAGAATAAAGCATAAAATCCACAGCGGAACGACCGTTTGCAGGATAAAAAAATAAATTATTATTGATACTAAATGCTTCCCCAAAATAATTTTTAACTTGGTTCCAATTATCCCCATTCGAAGCAAAACCAATTGATGAACCAAGGTGATTTGCGTTTATAATAACTAAGTCATCTTTACCATAATCAGAAGAAAGAACTTTATCGGAACTACCTATTAGCTCTACCTTGCACAGATCTCTATTTTTAGATAATAGGGAGTATTTTGATAAAGTAGTTTGGGAATCCACTAATAATAATTGTTCTTTAGTGGGCTTCGTGATTGGAATATCAATCAAATCATCATAAATTTTTATTATTCTATTAAAACCGCTTAATTTAAAAACATCTTTGATAGAATCACTCAACCCGAATAATATCAATTCTCCGCCAACAGTTTTCAACTTTTGTTGAATACTTATGAAAATCCTGAGTCCAGCAGAGCTAATGTAGTTTATTTTATCCATCTGCAAAATAATTATCCGTTCCCCCAAATCAATTTGACGGAGCAGAAAACTATCCAGTTCGTTGGAGGTAAGACCATCAATCCTACCCTCCACAGCAATAACTTTCAAGCCTTTAATTTCTAATTCATTAATTAATATATTCATAAATTCCAATCTATTTTTTTAATATTTCTTTTGCTTTATTTTTTATTGAATCAGGAATTATTAATCCCTGTTTAATGGCAGATTGATTATTAATTATTATATCAAAATTCTTTAGAGCTATTATGGGTAGGCTTTCAACTTTATTACCTTTCAATACTTTTAGCAACAACTCGCCACTTGTTTTTCCCCATTCCTCATAATTTGCACCATAACCGAGTGCCGCACCTTTGCTTGTTTGATACGGGTCCACTACAAAAATTGGAATTTTGGCTATTTCAGCTACTTTGCTGATTGAAGGTATGCCCTGATAAGTAATATTATCGGCGGCAGCAACAAATGCTTTGACACCCTTGCTTGCCAAGGCTTGTGCTGCCTGTCCAACTTCTATTGAATTACTTATAGGCATTCTGATAACTTCAATATTTTGTTTCTCAGCTTCAATCAAAACTTGCTTAGAGGCATACTCAGCATTGGGTTCGCTAGGATTAAAAGGTAAACCGATTTTATTAACTCCGGGGATACAATCTAAGATTATCCTAATAAATCCTTGCATATCAAGTGGGTCATAAGCACCAGTCATATTGGTTGGCTTGTCTATTCCCAATTGCTGTGGGCTGAACGAAACTGTAAAAACTACCGGAATACTTTTTATATTGCTTGCTGCCGCACTCATTGTTGGTGTGCCGACGGTGAGTATAGCATCTACCTGATTTGATTCAAATGCTTTTAATATCATTATTAGATTTGAAAAATCACCCTGGGCATTTTTGTAATTAATTGTAATATTCTTCCCATCTTCGTAACCGGCATCCTGCAAAACCTTTATAGCTGCAAGTCTGCTGATATCAAGAACGGGGTCTTCTGCTATTTGTATAACTCCAATTTCAGGAAAATTCTTGTGTTTTGTGCAACTTAAAAATGACAATAATAGGAACGATAAAAAAAATATCTTTTTCATAACAAACCCAATTACATTAGTTTCATAAAAATAAAGAAAAATATTGTCATAGTAAAATAATAACTCATTATTTGAGTTATATATTTTAATTTTTGTATTAATTTATGAATTCAGACCAAATTAAACAGTTATATCAATTAAGAGACAGGTCGGTAAGAGTGCTATCGAATGATGGTTTCTTCAGGGCGGTTTGCATCAAAAATACCAAAACTGCAATAGAAGCACAAACCAGACATAAATTATCTTTTTTCCAATCTGCTTTGATGGCAAGAGCTCTGGCTGCTTCATCTCTCTTGGCTTCATTTTTGAAGGGCGAAGAAAGAGTGATTATTGAATTGGAGGGTAATGGACCTGTGAAGAGAGTCTATGCTGAATCACTGCAATTAGGGGAAGTACGCGGATTCGTAAATTATGATAAAAGCTATGATTATAATAATATTGCCAATATTTCTGACCTTTTGGGCTTGGGTTTATTGAAAATCACTAAAATTATGTACAATAAAAAAAATCCGGTAACAGGGCTTGTGCCGCTTGTTAAGGGCGATGTATCAACCGATCTGGCAAATTACTTCCTATTTTCAGAGCAAATACCAGTTGTTGTGAATTTAGATGTATCCCTTGATGATGACGGTATGATAAAGCAATCTGGTGGATTTATTATACAAGCAATGCCGGGATATTCCAAAGATGCACTTGCTGAATTATACGAAAAAACCAAAAATATTAGCAACCTTAGTCATTATTTTGAAAATAGACTCAACCCGATGGAAGTTTTAAAAGAAGTACTACCTTTCGAGTTTCATCTTATTGGTAGCACTCAGATTGATTTTTTCTGCCGCTGCTCGAAAGAAAATTTTATGGGTAAACTTACTACTTTGAATGTTGAAGAAATTGAAGACATGAAGTTCAAGGGCGAGAATGAGTTGGCTTGCCAATACTGTGGTAATAAATATCATCTCGATGATAAGGACTTCGATACTATAATTACCGAGATGAAGGCACGCAAGAATTAAGAATATAAGCCGTTAAGTCTTATAGTGTGAAGTTTTTTTTTACATCTTAGATTTGTAGTCTTGGGATTGTTGTAAAATATTAAGAATAAAATAAATAGTAACATTATGAGATACATAAAAGCTGTTTCTTTCCTTATAATATCATTAATTGTTCTATTTTTATTGGCTGCACTATTTATGCCCAATAAATATTATATTGAAAGGACAATCGAAATAGACAGACCTGTTGATAGT
>CAYUZZ010000145.1:0-6015 GCA_964449505.1 uncultured Hyphomicrobiales bacterium
AAACACACGACGGGTATATCAAAAGTCTTTGCTATCAGTTTTAGAGTGTATGAAACGTATCCGAGTGGAAATTCCAAAGAAAGTCTACCATTAATTCCAAGCAAAACCTACCACTTTTTAGCTAATAAAATATTTAAAATAAAAAAATAAAAAAACTTCTTTTAATGATTGACAACAATAAGGCAAATTATACGGTTACGTCACTCTGGAAAGAGTTACAGAGCAATATCAATAACATTAAAGGATCTAAAGAAGAAAAATGGCACACTTGAAGATCTTAGATTGCTCAAATCATACGAATAGGTTTTGCTTTTGTATTTTCCCACTGAAAACTGACAAGTTTTCAGTGGGAAAATACACGTTAAAACCGTATTCATTCTGAATTTTCATGTTATCGGCATAAATCGAAGTGCCAATATAACGCACATTTTGGTAAGCAGCTTCCAGAGCAGCCACGCTCTCAGCAACAACCGCAGTCGCAGTCTCACTTTCGCTCATCTCGAGCCCCGAAACCGCCAGCAAATTAGAGTAAACATCATAGCAATCCTCAGCCCAAGCCACAATATGAGCAGGAGCTTGCAAATCCGGCTGCACCGAATCAAAATTTTCCTGTATCGCAATCAACCTTTCAGTCCGCATACCATAAGTATCTTGGCTGAAATTATTATTCACAACTACCGGCATAAAACCTCCTTTAAGAAAATTGTAAAAAAATTGAAAACAAGTAAAACTTTAAAAAAAAGAACACATTTAACATTCATAATAACAGATAATTTGCAGAAAAATTACAAAATTTTATCAAATCTAACAAGTTAGCTTAGGCATAACGACCTTTAGGAAGTTTGTACCGACCCTTAGCTTAGGCATACCGACCCTTAGGAAGTTTATACCGACCCTTAGCTTAGGCATAACGACCCTTAGGAAGTTTGCACCGAGTCTACGGAAGCTCATAACGACCCTACGATAACTCATAACGAGACTACACATAGACATTAGGGTATTTAATTCCACTTTTTATTCTTGTCAGTAGTTACATTAATAGGATTACCCAAAAAATCTTTAACTTGTTAAAGTTGACTAATTTTGACCAATATATCTAATTACTATATCACGATCTCCAGTGAGTAATGCATCATCTAATTCTTTCTTAACATCTCTTAAAAATTCTACAACATAAAATCCAATCAGACCATTATCTTTTTCCCATTGAGGTAAAGTATTATTAGAAAAAGCTTCCTTTAATATTTCCCTTTTAAAAGAATTATCATAATTATATTTTGCAACCGAATCACAAAAATACCAAGCCTTATAAAGCAAATTTTCAGGCATTTTTTCATATACTGATTTGAAAATTTCATCTACTTCATCATCACTTTTCATCTCCAATAAGAAATAAGCACTAATTCCACATATTCCCAAACAAAACCAAAAATCAGCTTCTTCTTTAAATTGAATTCTTGCCTTTTGGGATAGCTCAAGTAAGAATTCACTCCCTTTATTATATTGCTCCTCTGTATTCTGTAATTCTATAAGTGAATCTGAAATCAAAAACAACAATCTATTTGTAAGATTTAGTTTTGTATGATAATCTATTTCCGAATATATTCTGTTAAAAATACTAATTGCTTGTTCCCAATCAAAAGCTTTTTCATAATCAGCAAATAATTTTATACTATTTTTAATATTATCATTCATTAAATTATTCCTATTTAAGAAACATAGTTGTTATGTCTCGGCATCGCTTCAAAAAGTTTTTCCACCGCCAGAAAGCGCCCAAACTCTGCGGAATACATACGGTAACCCATAGCGTAGTAGTCGCTTTCGCTGTCGTATTTTCTATATTTTGTTTGTGTTTTCATAGTTTTTATAAAGCCCCTCACCTCGAGAATGAAGTGAGATGAGGGTGTTATTTATGTTACCTTTTAAGTTTGCATGTAAATATATAATTATTTAGAAAAGGAAGTTTGATTAATTGTTTAGTATTACCGTTTAATTTAATGTTTGTTGAAAAATTACCCAAATATTCAAGATAGCTTAATTTATCTTTGAAGTTTATATTTATTTTTTCGGATTGAATTATGTATTTATCCAAATCTTTTTCTAAAATACTAAATAATTCTCTTAATACCTTTGCATCGGCAATAGCTAATCTAATCCTAAAATAGTCTTCAATTTGTTTCTCATGAAAAATATTTAAAAAAGCATTTGTATCCAAAATCATAGATATTTTTGCTTTTTGATTGGGTTTAATTGATAAAAATTTTGGAAGAAACTTATAATTCCACTGAATATCAGAATCTGCAATTTCAAATACATTTAACCACACCGAATCAATATTTGAAATAATATTGTGCAAGTATGTATAATCATTTCCATGCAAAGAACTTTTACTAAACCCCCAATATGCTAACGGAATTAATACTTCATCGTTTGTGTTGTTCTCAATAGAAACATTAAACAACAATGTATCATTTGTTAACATGCTTTCCAGATTTACTATTTGACTCAATGTATAATTGAGATTAAACAACAATCCAACGAAAATTAAAAATAAGCTTTTCATATTTATCTTCTCCAAAATACATTTAAATTCACCGGTGCCAGACCGCTCGGGTCTTTCCACACAAGTGGTGAATTGAAAGCATAATGATAAGGGTTATGGCTCGGCATTAATTCATGCAGCGGATCAACGGATAAAAACCGACCTATCTGTGGAGAGTACATACGGAATCCCATCTGCATTAAGTTGATTTCACCTTCTTCGATATTTATCTTTCCTATTCTGAAAACTTTTCTCTTTTTAGTTTTATAAAGCAGGAGCGGGTGGCTCCTGCCTGAATTAAAATATTTATAAATCTACATTTACTTTAAGATTTTCAGGTATTGAAAGCTCTTTTCTTATTCGAAAATACTCATTTGTTTTCAGACCTCCATATACTGAATCTTTTTTAATATCAATAATCCAGAATAGAAGTGAATCAGCAAAAGTAGTATCAACAGAACAAGGGCAAATTTTTATTGGTTTTTGTATCATAATGATGAAATTATTATTATATTCATAACCAATTATTGTCGCATGAATATGAATATTCTTTTTCCCACCATCAATATATTTATAATCACCACCTTCATCAATATATTGATAATTACCTGGTAAATCTTTTTCAAGGTCAGAAGTACATTGAAATACTCCTATTATTTGAAAACAAATAAATAGTAGTATTATCTTAAATAAATTGAAATTTTTCATATATACTCAGTCTGCTAAAGGATTTAAATATATTGGTTTATTCTTTATAACTTTAATTTTGGCTGTTCCAATTATTTCAATGTTAAAAGAATTAAAAGTTCCACCCCCACCCAGAGATAAACTATTTAGATAAAGTAGTGCCCTTAATCCCAAAGTAGTAGTATTTCTAGGTGCTTCAGTTAACCAGGACCAATCTTTTAAATGAATGTCAGTATCATATGTATCCCAATATGCTCTAACTTCACCAATACCTGTATATTTGAGTCTAATTGAACCATAAACTTGTGCATCCTCATAAGAACTAAAATATTTAGGACTATACAAATTGATAAGAGCCTTATTATTAATAGTATTATCAAAATCCAATGATGTAACTCTACTTAAGTCAACTTTATTAATATCAGCTTGTAAATTCATACTACCACCATATTTTGAAACATTATCCTTGCCAAAAATTGACCACCATATAGCCTCATTAGAAGTAATATATTTATCTTTGTCAGGTCTTTGAGTCATATATTTATATTTATTAAAAATCATAACTTTTTGATCATCATGATGATTATAATTATTTTCAATGTTTGATTTATTATATTTTGCTGAAGATACGAGTATCCCTAAATTAAAAATTGCAAAATTTGCTTGTCCTTTACTTAGGACTCCAACTTGCCCTAAAGATTTATCACCCTGCGTTCTCGGTCCGTTAGCTTGTGTACTTCTGCTTGATCTGCCAGAACCTACACCTCCACCTCCTCCGCCGTAGCCAATCGAAGGTAAATAAGTAGGCCATAAACCATAAGTATAAAATCCTGCATCATATTCCGCTGTTGCATAAAATGGAATACCGATATATACATAATCGTTCTCTGTTTTTGGTGGAATTGAATATTGATAGGAACTAGGATCTACTTGAGAAGTTGGTAATTGATCTCCTAACAATCTTTCGCTATGCTTTTCTTTCTCCGGCGCCAGCCCGCTCGGGTCTTTCCACACAAGTGGAGAATTGAAAGCATAATGATATGGGTTATGTCTCGGCATTAATTCATGCAGCGGGTCAACAGATAAAAACCTACCTAACTGACGTGAGTACATTCGGACTCCCATTTGCATTAAGTTGCTTTCTCCTTCTTCGATATTTATCATTCTTATTCTGAAAATTTCGTCTCCTTTTTAGTTTTATAAAGCAGGAGGGGGGTGACTCCTGCTACTTTTTTATTAAATCAAAAATGCCCAAATTAAGGAATTTTCTTGCTTTTATTCTTTTTATGTAATTTTTTTAGTAACTTCTTATACTCTAAATAAAAATAATTTTCATTAATTGACTGATTATCATTTTTATAAATTTCATTCAAATCTTTAATGTGTGTTGAATCTTTGAATGCTACTATACCGAATTTTTTTAATTTAAATAATTTCTTCATAAGATTCGATTTGAAATATCTCCTGCTATCATAAATACTATCGGGTATAAATATCCATAACGAGTAAGAAGTGTTGGAATCAATTAGAAAATCGAATGTTACTTTTAAACCTATTTTATAATCCCAAAGACTTTGACCCGCATAATATTTTTTAAATGGAATATATAAAGAACTTAAAGAATCATAAATCATTTTAAAAGAATTTGTATTATATTCTTTAAATGTAATGTCTTCAAAATTATGTTTATGTTTTAACAAATCTAAATGATAAGACATCATTGGATTAATAATTCTTACTGAATCATCAGAAATTTTTATATATTCATCTCCTATTAATTCAGTGTTACCATTTGAAATTATTAGAATAATAGTAATGAAAATTATTATTTTTTTCTTTCTATTCGATTGTATCATATTTTACTCCCGATTTTTTTAATAACCCTTGAAATGCTTTAATGGCTTCAAAGTATTGTCCATTTAAAAAATAAGGTTCAATACTTTTATCTGTAAAAAAATTATTAAAATTAGTACGTGTATAGTTATCATTATACCAATTTTCAAACATTTTTGAATCATAAATATATCCATAAGTAGTTTTTGGATTATTCTTTTCTGCTACTGTGGTACAAAAATAGATAAATTGTCTCCATGGATTTATTGGATTAGGTCCTGGAGTAGTTAATAATTGAATATTATAACCAAGGGAATTAAAATCTAATGGTTCAAGGGGTTGATTTAGTGTATGTGTATGTTCAAATGCAATTAATTTATAACCGTCCTCGTATTTATAAACAAAACTTCTAAAATTTAGGGACATTGAATGAGCAACACCTTCAAAAAATTCAGCGTAGATTTCACCATCATTTACATTATAATAATAATTATATCCAATTTCCACATTCTTATATTTATGGTCTTTATATTGTTTTACAAGATCATCACTATATTTTTTTGTTCTTCTTCTTATTTCACTAACATCAAGACCACTTTTACCTCCAGGTGAAGAAGATTCATTAATATTATATGGATCATAAGTTCTCGGTCCGTTAGCTTGTGTACTTCTGCTTGATCTGCCAGAACCTACTCCACCACCACTTCCGCCACCACCAAGTGAAGGCATTGCCCATACAGGACGGTCAGCAAACCCTGCATCATATTCTGCTGAAAAATAAAAATCCCTATCATCTTTAAAATATACCCAATATTCATCACCAGGCATTATTGGAGTACTTAAATCACGTAGTTTAATAAATTGCCCCTGCAACTTTTCAGAATGTATGTTTTTATCCTTCTCTGGAGCCAGCCCGCTCGGGTCTTTCCACACAAGAGGAGAATTGAAAGCAT
>CAYUZZ010000146.1:0-5995 GCA_964449505.1 uncultured Hyphomicrobiales bacterium
AAGTTCTAATGAAAGTCATGGTGCGCTCCTTTTAATTTTATAGTTATTGTTATAGTATTATTCTTATACCGATATATACACAAATTTAATATAATAAAACAGAGTGTATCTTTTCAAAACCTCATCCGCATATGACTGTGCGACTTAAAATTTGAAAAGCATTTCCAAGTAGATTACAGAAACAATTATAATTCTGTTGCTTTAGTTGCGGATGGGAAAAAGAATAGGCACAGCAAAAAAAATATTCTCCTATTTGGAAAAAAGATTACTCTCGACCTCTTATAAAAATAAATCTAAAACTAAAAATATTGTGAGAGTATGTTAATCAACTTATCTAATCATCCAAAAGATACATGGCAAAAATTACAGCTTGAGACTGCAAAAGAAATTTATGGTGAAGTTATTGATTTACCATTCCCAAGTGTTTCTGCAAGTGCAAGTGTTGAAGAAGTGATTGAACTTTCTAAAGTTTATTCAAGCAAGGTTGTTGAGCTATTAGCAAATGACAAAAAGAAAGGCGCTGTTCATATAATGGGCGAATTTACTTTTACTTATAATTTTGTTCTACAAATGAATAAGGTGGGGGTTGAAACAATAGTTTCAACGAGTGAACGAATAGTTGATTTTAATGAAAAGGGAATAAAACAATCTGTTTTTAGATTTGTGGCATTTAGAAATTTTCAAACTATGTGACTTTGAGGAGAATTCAAATTTTAGACTAAATAAAGATGGTATTAAAAAGTTTATGGATAAATGGGTGGAACTTATTCATGCAGAAAATAATGGCATAACTATTATAAAAAGAATTTCAGTTATAACAGATGCTATAATTAAAGGAGTTAGAGAAAACAAAGCACCTAATTATAAAACGGTTATTGGATAATAATTGTAATTACTTACGATATTACTGAGGATAAAAATAGAGCAAAAGTTAGTAAAATTTTGGAAGATTATGGACATAGAGTGCAATATTCGGTTTTTGAGAGTGATATTGATAAAATTGATGGAAAAAAGGTTTATGGATTTACTAAAAACAAAAATTAATCTTGAAAAATATAATATCAAGTTCTATTTTATGTGTGCTGATTGCGAAAGTAAAGGAAAAGCTTTGGAAAAGATAAAGAGCATATTTTGCAAGATTCTTATGTTGTATAATGTTTATTCAATATTGTGAATAAATAACACACAATGGGTAAACGGTTTGTCTTTTGATATTTTGATTGATTTTGTGCAAAAACAGCGCAAAAACGAAGCATAGGTATGCAAAGCACTTAAAGTCGGAAAATAAGTTAAAAACGAAGAAACACACCCTTACATACCTCGAAAATGGCAAAAAACGGGGTTGGTATATAAAACGCTGTAAGTTATTACTATGTAATAGTTTACAGCAATTTGTCGGTTCAACTAGAGGCTTAAAAACTACCATGCAAATGTACGTTTGTAAAAACGTGCTTGTAAGTTGATATAATATAAGCATTTAAAAAGCCACTAGTCGGTATTGACTGCCTTGAGTAGAAAGGATTGAGCTTCGGCCAAGCACAGCTAATATGGATTTGCCATACTATGCCAAATATTATGCAAAAGATTAACAGCCTCGATATATTTTTATATCGGGGCTTTTTTATTTTATTAAAGAAATAAAGCATCTTAAAATCCTATTGAATGGTTGACTCTAGATTATTTAATAACTAGCTTACATTAGTGGAAAAATTATGGATTTAAAACACAATGGGTAAGTTGTAAATAACTGTTTTTTTAGGAGGGAGTAATTTGAAAAATGAAGTAGAATCGAGAACGATAGATCACCAGAGTAGAGCTAAGAGCACGCTTTTGGAACTGAGAATAGTTGAAAATGGGGCTATATTTCTTTTGCATAAAGATATTTTGAAGTTTGGGACAGATAATAAACCACGACATTTTGCTTTATGTCCTAATGTTGAAAATATAAATGACAATTTTTTCCAAGTTCATCCATGTACATCACAGTTCAGAAAGGATAAGGCTATATTTCAATTTGATTTAAGGAGCGAAACAAACACAAACATAAATTCTTCAAAAAAAACATGCCTATTTTTTAATATAATCCGAAATATTCAATATTTAGATTATTCAATTATCTCTGCATCTAAAAAAGGGAAATTGAATAATGAAACATACTTACGTTATTTAACTGAAAAAAAAGAATATATACAATCAAACTATTAGGGGGAATAATTTGTCTGATTTCTTGAATGATTTTAAAAAATATGTAACTAATAAAGGTAGATATACTCTTTTAATTGAAGAAGGGATAGCAAAAATTTTCTTGTCAGAAAAAAACTATTATGAGAAGAAAATAGGCTCAAAGGAACTTGTTAATAGAGAATATAGGGATTTTGAAGACTATTGGTTAGCCATAACGGAAGAATTTATTGACAAAAAAATGTTTAACTCTAGCTCTATAAACTTTCTGTTAAAAAATGAAACAGTATCACAATTAAATGGAGGCATAAGGTTTTTATTTAAACAGTTTTTAAATAAAAATTATTTAGATGATAATCCAAAGGTTAAAGAGTTTAATTCAAAGATAAAAATCATTTTGAAAACCCCACAATTTAATCAGATTCTAAGATTTTCCAATATTGAATCTATCACTAAGTCAACTATTTCCATTAATAATTCAATCAATAATTTTGTGAATTTTGATAAAATGTTTGAAGGGGACGATAAAGAAGTCAAAATTGAGCTAGCCAAAGAAATTTATGAGATTATTTCAAATTATACCTCAATAAAGTATTCAGATTTGATGAATAATCTTCGTAAGAGTAATTTCATTGAAGAAAGGATATTTGTTAGAGATATAGATGATGAACGTGATATAGAAAATATAAATATTAAAAATAATGTAGGGGCTTATGGTATAAAATATTTTTTTGGAAGCCTTAAGGATTTTTTGGAAAAAGCAACACTGATACTCTCTATTAAATACAAAGAAGAAAATGATCAATATGAGGACTACAATATTTTAGTTCTGTGGTTTCTATCTCCACTTTACAAAGAAAAACGTATGGAGAAAATATTAATGCTTTTTTTGAAAAGTATAAAAAATGTAGAAAATGAAAATGAACTAAAATTTGATATAGATTTTGACCATGAAAAAAATTTAATAATCAAAACAGCTGTTAAGGAAAACATTGATAATATTAAGAAGAGGACTCGAGAAATAAAAAGTAACGTAATAGCACAAATGCAGAATAATGTTGAAAAATCAACTATTTACAATATGTTTATTTTAATGAAATCCCTCTATAATGAATTTATATTAAAAAATGATTTTACAGTTAGTAATGAAATATGTTTTATTAATGAACTTAATAGTAAACTATTAAATGGGCTAGAAAATGATGAATGAAAAACTTCGGGAAAAATATTGGAATAAAATACTTCCAAGATTTTTAATTGAAAATATACTTTATGGGAATGATTTAGATGATGAAGAAAAATTTATTTATGACTCACTGAAACATTATCCAATAAACGAGAATAATATTGAAGAAATTAAAAACGAAAGTGACCAAAAAATAAATAAATTTAGCTTTTCGGATAAACAAAAAAGACTATTTACTGATAGAGTTTTTCCAAATATAACGCTAGATACTGAAACACCAATTTTAAAAGCCGGTCAAATTTGGAGTGTTCACAGAATATTACCTAAAGTTTGTAATGAAGAAAAAATAGAACCAGTAGCAGAAACATCTTATTTATATTTATTATCTACTCCTGAGACTTATATCTTTACTGCTGAAGATAAGGAAGTAGAATGTAAAGTGTTTTTATTTCTTCCAATCTCTTTTGCTATTGAGTATGCTACACATAAGGACATTATTATCAATGAAAGCATGATTGGAGTTGATAAATTTATGGTTCATTGTTCTCTAGAAAGTAGTTCATTTACGACAGTCCTTGATAAATATATGGGTACCCTTTCAGAAGAAATCATTAAAAAACTACTAAACATGTATTATTTTTCTCAAGGGATGGAATGGGACGAGGAGCTTTACTTTAATACAGAAAAAGGGAGCCTTGAATTAGATTCAGGACGAATAAAATTAGAATACCAAAAAATACAAAGAGAGAACTTCAATTATTTAAACGAGCAAATAAAATTCTTAGAAATGGATAATGAAAGTATTGATAAAAATGAAATTGAGGAGACTTATTATTATTCATTAGCTGCTGATGATATTGGAGCAAGTGAAGATAGAGAAAAGTTTTGGAAATTTGTTGAAAAGAATAAAGAAAAAAATGTTACGATATTCAAAGATGAAGAAGCAGAAATACAAATAAATATTTTGCCATATAAAGATAAACTTTTACTCCTTGTTTATTCAGTTAATAATATTATAATGAATGACATATCATTAAAATTTGGTGAAAATACTATTACTCCAAAACATAGTTCATTAGAAACAGAAGCAGGAAGAGTCTTTACTTATTTTGATTATAAATTAAGTGCAAAGGCTGAGGAATTAATTATTGAATTTACATTAAATAAAACTGATTATAAGAAAATTAAATTTATATTATAGGATAATTATGGATAATGAAGAGCTTGCAAAATTAGGCGCCTATACTCAAGCAATTGAATTGTTGGAACAAGAAAAGGAAAAATGCAAGGATATTCCTAAAAAAACTGAAATTATTGAAAAAATAAAGTTGTTTGCTAAATATTCAAATAAATACAGAGAACTTGAAATTGGGCAAGCATTATTTCCGGCATATTTTAACGATAGTAAAAGAGGAACAATTCTTAAAATAGTTGTTACTAAAGAAGTGAAACAAAGTAGCAAATTTGTTGAAATTGATAAGTCCAAAATAATTAATTCGGTTAATACACATCTTGAAAAAAATCTAAAAAAAATTTCCAAATACCATTTAGTTAATGAATGGAAGACTGCTCAATTAAAAATATATGTAGAGCTACCCCCAAATTCATCGAATAATTTTCCAACAATAAGCGGCGAATCATTCCAATATGCTGCGGTTATGGCACTATTCTCAATAATATTTGAAACAGAAATTAGTAATCAATTTGTTTTTACAGGCAATGTTACAACCCAAAATGGTGAGATAAAATTTGTAGAAGTTGAAGGAATTGATGTAAAAAGTGAAATCGTGAAGAAAGAATTAGGAGATGATGCAACATTATTCTCATATCCCAACAATTTACAATTAGAAAACTTTTTTGAATTTCATGATTTAGATAAATACGAAAATCAGATGGAGAGAAAAGTTGCATTTCATATTCCTCTTAAAAATGGAATTATTAAAGAATTGAATGCCAAAGTCCAAATTTTAAAAATTGATTTTAGTAAAATAAAAAATGAGAGTGAGTTAAAATTACTTTATAGATTTATTAAAGAGCAAGTAAAAGAAATTTGTGATATCAATTCTGATGGGTTAATATTAAATGGAAACATGCCCATTTTCTTTGTTGGAATGTTATTACCCGAACTGAAAAATAATATTAAAGGTTTTGTTGCAATTAATTCTACACATTTTGATGAAAAGGTTAAGGACGGTGAATATGATAATGATAGCAAAAAAATTGAAAAATGTGTTATTGTATATACTCATGCGGCTTCTGAATATATAGTTGGGCAATTGTTAAATTATAAATTGGAAAACTAAATTGTTTGTTCCTCTTATAGGTTATATAAATTATGAGGAACAAAATGAAAGAGATTAGAACATCACAAATAGGTTGGTTAAATGAATTGGCTGTTGCATATAAAGAACAAATTAGAGTGCTAATAATTGATGATGCAAATATTGGGATTGATCCAGTAAATCAGTCTATTTTCGCTATGGGTAAACAAAGTGAATTATCTCTGAATGAGTGGCTTGCATTGGGAGTGGCAATTGGTTTAAGTTCAGCTGGCATTTATATGATAGTTGTAGGAATTGCAGATCCTGAACCAACAAGTAAGTTGGGTTTGTTGATTGGTGGTGGTGT
>CAYUZZ010000147.1:0-5980 GCA_964449505.1 uncultured Hyphomicrobiales bacterium
TCAGAAGCTTTGTCACCTTCTTTAAATGCTAATATTACAGGACGTACAACCGCACCACTGATGGATATTTTTGAATATAAATCTTTATCAAATGGAACCACTATTTCGTCCCCTTCACGTATATATGGGTCGAGCTTGGGATTAGCAGTTATCATGGCTTTTTCAATATCTATGATTTGAGATGTACCATCATTCCTAATCAATTTAATATTTCTTCTCCAATATTCACTTTCTAAAGAGATTCCACTACTGGCATATAATTTTTCTATATCTTTTTTCTTCTCTCTGATTTTGAGTACAGATTCCATGTGAATAATTGAAATGCTGCTTTCTTTGGTAGAGAATCTATTTGCAAAAGAAATTGCCGTTGAAACTTGGTATGATGAGGGAAGAGTGTAAATTGTAGGGGCAAGGACGTTTCCTTTGATATTGACCAGACACTTTCTTGTATCCCTAAGAGTAACGAATACCTTTGCATTTGGACTATTTCGTGACATAAGTTTATCCAAAGTATCTCTTACTTGCGATAATGTAAGCCCCTTAATATTTAGGACTCCCAAACGTGGAATCAGGATGGAACAATCTGGGGATACATACATAGTTTTTGGATTTTGCAAATAAGGCAAAATTTGAATTGAGAGAATATCGTCGGGTCCAATATAATAATAATCAGGGTTAATGGAATTTCCAACGGGCATTGTTTCACTTTTCATAAATTTATCATTATCCAACTGGCTACCAAGGTCCATTTCGAGAAGACTTTTTGAATCAATAACATTCCCGCCTGAAACTTGGCTATGCAATGGACTTGTATAGATAATGAGTATTATAATAAATGCAAGAATCCTAATCATATTTTCACTCTTTTTTGTTAATAATTTAGTGCATCATTTCTATCGCTTAGATAAATAACAGAAGCTGCAAGCGATGCAAATGAATCAGAAAATGTAGAAATTAATAAATCATATTTTAATGCTTCACTCAAATATGGGTTTCCAAAAAGTACAATTATAGTTTTTTTCCCAGCTGAAAGTTTAGTGATTGCATTTCTCAGATTTTCTTCTAATTGAACCGAACCTATAAAGGACACAGATTTGATAAAAACAGCGAAAATTATCAGTTCAGCTTCCTCTGTACCATCCAAGAAACCTTGAATATGTTCATCTATGATTGATGAATCAATAAATGCAAAGTCGCAGTCATTTTCGACTGCCTGTGCAAGCATAGTAAAAAATCTGTTGCCAGACTGGAGGTCGTGGTCGGTCTGGAGTATAGCATAAACTGCAATCTTTACATCGTTAGGAATGGGTAACAAATTTATGTTGCCATCTAAAACTACGGATTTGTGAGCTATTTTTAAAGCTTTACTCAAATGGTCAGAAAAAATTTGATTATGTAAATGTGGCTTTGCAAACTGGGGTATCAAACCACATTTTCTTTTTAAATTATAAAATCTTTCTGCAGAATTTTCTAATTTTCTTTTTAAATTATTATCACTATCGATTTTATCTGCCATAAATTTAATAGAATCAATTGGGTTTAATGGCATTAAAGCAATATCATTACCGGCATTCAGTGCCATATATGCAATTTCGTCGATTGGGTAATTGTCGATTACAGCTTTCATATCGAGGGCATCAGTGACTATAAGCCCTTCAAAATTTAAGTCTTGCCTGAGAATATTAATGATTGAACTAGAAAGTGATGCTGGCTTGTGGCTATCATCTATTGCTGGAAGTGCTAAATGTCCTATCATTACTGACCATACCCCATTTTGAACTGCATTATGAAAGGGTTTCAATTCGAGCTGGCTCAGTTCTTGTATAGTTTTCTTAAGAACTGGCAATGCAAGATGCGAATCCGTTTCTGTATCCCCATGTCCAGGGAAATGCTTGGCACATGCGGCGACAGATTTTTCTTGAGTTCCTTTAATAAATTCAGCACTAAATCTACTTACAATTTCTGGGGTTTCACCATAAGAACGAATATTAATTATTGGATTTAATTTATTAGAATTTATATCACAAACAGGTGCGAAGTTCCAATTGACACCTACCGACAGTGCTTCCTTGGCAATTGCCTGCCCAATCAGATATGCATTTGATGGCTCATTGGTCCTGCCAATGGCCATTGCATGAGGAAAGGATGTTCCTTCTGTTAACCTCATAGGTAATCCATATTCGAAATCGGAAGAAAATATTAATGGAATTGGTGCTATTGCCTGCAATAGTTCTGTCATTTGCAAAGCAGTTTCAGTATTTCCATCAAATATACAAAAGCCACCAATACCCATTAAAACTAAATCTTCAATACTTTTCCGATAAACTGAATCGGTAAAAAAGCTATCTGTATTTAATCTTGGCATAATTAGCTGAGAAGCCAACTGTGTGGAACTCCATGAGGATGCTATACTCATTCTAACCCTCTTGAACTATAATATCGTTACCTTCCATAAGTAATATCTTGTTGCGTAAATCTTCGGGTATTCTGCTTGGTCTGTAATCAACAGTATTAAGATATACAAGCGTGGATGATAGCTTAATCATAATTTTCCCATCCAAGCTTTTAATAATATTATCAATAGTAATTGATGAATTACCAATTGCAGAGGTACGTGTATAAATTTCGTACTCGTCACTTAACATCAATGGATTGAAGTAATTCATTTCATGATAAACAGTCATTAGCGGATTAGAACTTGTAAAAGTGGAATGATTAAATTCAATTCCACATGATTCCAAGTACTTGGTACGAGCCCATTCACAAAAGTAAAAGTATTGTACATTATGAACCACCCTAAAGGAATCAACTTCGTGGAACTTAACTTGTCCTCCGATACAATGTTTGTATTTGGAGACTTCGTTTAAAATATCTTTTTCAAAAAGTCTTGTCATTTTTTTAATGATTTTATTACTGATTCAATAATATTCAGGGCTTGATTAGTATCTTCAATATTCACATCTAAATGAAACACCACCCTAATCGCTTGCCCACCAATAGCACTTAGTAAAACGCCGTTTTCTTTGCATCTTTTTACAAACAACTTAACATCAATCCTATTGTCTAAGTTGAAAACAACAATATTAGTTTCAACATTGTCAAGATTACAGCTAATAAGACTGATTCTGTTCAAATAACTTGCAAATTGTTTGGCATTTCTGTGATCGATTTCTAATAATTTGAAATTATTATCCACAGCATAAATACCTGCAGCCGCTAAGATACCAGCTTGCCTCATACCACCGCCAAAAATTTTTCTCCACTTCAATGCTTTTTTTATTCTTGCTTTATCAGAAACAATAAGTGAACCTACTGGCGCCCCCATACCTTTGGATAGACAAACTGAAATTGTGTCGAAATAAGAACCATATTCAGACAATGAT
The DNA here is from genome assembly GCA_964449505.1 of uncultured Hyphomicrobiales bacterium. Classification (GTDB taxonomy): domain Bacteria; phylum Bacteroidota; class Ignavibacteria; order Kapaibacteriales; family UBA2268; genus JBDHXE01. Next base: position 3,384 of record CAYUZZ010000147.1, read on the forward strand.
ATACCAGTTGCAACAGAAGCATTCCATATTCTTGCACCATCAAGATGTAAAAATAATCCATATTTATCGGCAAGTTGCCTTACTGACGCTATATAATTAATGTCCAACACAGTACCACCGTGCCTGTTATGGGTATTCTCAAGTGCAATAAGTTTAGTTGTTGGGAAATAATAAACATCAGGTCTTATTGCATCTTCTATGCTATCAAGAACGGGCATACCCTTATCTGATTTAATTGGTCTAATTTGAATTCCTGATAAAATTGAGGGTGCTGCGGTCTCATAGTAATAAATATGTGCATCGGCTTCTGTAATAATCTCATCCCCAAGCTCGGTAAGCACTCGCAATGATATTTGATTACTCATAGTACCAGATGGCACAAACAATGCACCTTCTTTACCGAACAATTTCGCAATTTTTTCTTGCAACAGATTTACAGTAGAATCTTCTCCATATACATCATCGCCTACCACTGCATTCATCATTGCTAAACGCATATCCTGACTGGGTTTGGTAACGGTATCGCTTCTTAAATCAATAATTTTCATATAATTAACTTCATTAGTATCTTAAGATGCAAAAATAAGAATAATATATTAAAATTAGAAGTGAACCTGAAAAAGGTCGAGAAATTCTTTATCAAAATAATAATAAGCGAATGAATTTACTATACTCATTGTTATTCCCACAGAAATTGGTATTGCCAAATTATCATCTACTTTTAACTTTGTGGAATATAGTTCTACTATTCCACCAAAAAAGGAACCTAAATATCCAGCAATAAAGAACCAAATATCTGCTCTGTAAATTGTACCTACAATCCAAGTAATAATAAATCCCGAGACTATAAAAGCAAAAGTGCCTTCAATTGATTTATCAAATATCTTATGTTTACCAAATCGTCTGCCTATAAGTGCCGCAGAAATATCACAAACTATCAACACCATAAAAGATATTACAGCTATTACTTTAGGAAAAAAAAGCACCGTGATAACGGCAGATATTAATACCCAAGATGCGCCGTTTAAAATCAGAGGGTCATTATTTTTTTCGTGATGCCTTAGCATCCTGCCAAAATATAGATATAAATACTTCCTTACAAAATTATCATATTTTGAAAGCAAATCAATCGACAATGCTATCAACATCATTGGTATTAGAACATATAGTGCAAGTTCGCGGCTCACAAAAATATAACCTACTGGAATACTCAAGGACATCAGATGCACACCCTTCCTTAGTATTTCTTGTTCATAAGAAATAACTTCCACCCTTTTTTTCTTTTGGGTTTTAGATATTACTTTTGTTTCGTTACTATTTTTTGGTATTTTAGATTTTTCAGTCACTAATTTTCAATTAAAACAATTATTAAAAATGCAAAATAAAAATTTTAAATTTATAAAAAAAATTGCAAATGCTAAAATTAATTTAGGTCTGCAAATTTTAAATAAACGGAATGACGGTTTTCATAATATAAATACTATATTTTATCCAATAAATCTTTGTGATAAAATAGAATTTCTATTGGATGATAAATTCGGAATAATTACTGAACCTGATTCCATTATTAAAAATGAAGATAATTTGATTTATAGAGTATGGAAAATTTTCCAATCACGCTTTGGTGTATCACCTATCAAGGTTACACTACGAAAAAATATTCCAATTGGAGCGGGTTTGGGCGGTGGAAGTTCAGATGCAGCCAAAATGATATTGGCTTTGGATAAGTTTTTTGCTCTCAATTTAAATGACTCTATTCTAAGGGAAATAGCTTTGATAGTGGGTTCCGATGTGCCATTTTTTCTTGATTCTTTTTCGGTAGCCGAAGCAAAGTCGCGTGGTGAAGATTTAAAATATTTCAGGTTGGATAAAAGATTCAAATTAGCTGTAATTAATCCTGGAATTAATATTTCTACTGCTTCTGCCTATAAATCTCTTAACAGAAATGGCGAGCCAGCAGCAATTGTTGATTTTAAAAAGATTATGTTGGAAACTAATCCTATGGAATATAAGAATTTTATTTTTAATGATTTCGAAAAAAATGTATTTACTTTGTATCCTGAAATTAGACAAATAAAGGAAAAACTTTATGATAATGGCTCATTTTTTGCATTAATGTCCGGAAGTGGTTCCAGTGTGTTTGGTTTGTTTGAGAACCCGGAAGAGTTAAAGTCCATAAAAATGATTTTTCCGGATTATTTTGTATATGTAGAAAATTAATGAAGTAGTTTTATGAATATATTATTAGCATCTGCCGAAGTATCACCATTCGCAAAAGCTGGTGGACTGGCAGACATGACAGGTACCTTACCTATTGAATGGTCCAAATTTGGGCAAAATCCCATTGTAGTAATGCCTAAATACGGTTTTATTGACACTTTTAAATATGGCATAAAACCAACTGATTTTACAATAGTAGTTCCAATGGGCTACTGGAATGAATACGCAAGACTATGGGAAGGCAAATTGCCTAATTCTGATGTTCCTGTATATTTTGTTGAGCACAATCTTTATTTTGACAGGCATGGAATTTATGGCGACCCGAATGAGTATTCAGATAATGACCGAAGATTTATTTTCTTCAGCAGAGCTGTTTT
>CAYUZZ010000148.1:0-5977 GCA_964449505.1 uncultured Hyphomicrobiales bacterium
AAAAAAGGAACAACGTCCGTTGTTCTCCCTATGAATTTCGGAACAAACATGTTTGTTCCATAGAAAAACATTATCCCCATTCCGACAGAATTGAAGAATCTGCCTGCCTTTCTTAAATTGCCATGAGCTTTAGCTCGTGGATGAAAAATTATTGATTAGATTCGGCTTTAGCCAAAATCAAAACCCCGACCTAAAGGTCAGGGCTAATACTTAAAATAAATGGCAATGCTATAAGGATTAAATCCCTTCAGGATTAAAATTCAAAAAAAAAAAGCTTTTTATTGCTTAGAAGCATCAAATTGTTGAATTTCCGGACTTCGGACGCACAAATAAGTTCTACGATTGGGCTGCCATTTTGCTACTTTTTTAAAGTTAAAAGAATTGTTTGATTATCATCTCTCCCAACAGAATATATAATATCTCTACCACCTAAATCTGAACCTGGTTTGTAATCATTCCTATTATATAATTATGTAGAAATATGAACTGAATCCATTAGATTCAATTTTTTCATCTTTCTATTATTATCTTTTCTCCAGTAATACTGGAACCGTCATTTATTTCAATAAAATAAACACCATTTGGTAAGTCATTGGTATTAACATGAAAACTGTGGGATCCAATTGTTAAATTAGATGATTTTGGTATTTCTTGTACAATTCTACCAGTTACATCTCTAATAACTATATCTGAATTTTGTATATTCTTGTTTATATCAATTGAAACATTAATATAATCAAAGGCAGGATTAGGAGTAATTTTTATTAAGTTGTTATCTTTTGTATCTTGACTTGCCTCAAAATTTATCTTTCCATAAAAAAGTTTAACAACGGGTCCATTCTCATAAAAGAATCTTGTAAATAAGAATTGGGCATCATAAGTAATCATTAATCCCCAATCGCATTCAGCATCAATTATAATATCTTTACCTGGAGTTTTAAAAAGTATTTTTCGGGAGTTTGTAATACTATCTATGAATATCCAACCCATATACTCATTTTTCAAAGTTGGATTATAGTTTTTAAATTTTGAAGTCAATTTCTCTAGTTTTTCATCTTTATATAGATAAATATTTAAATCCTTACCTGTAAAAATGACTGTCCCATTGTCTAAAATTGCATCGTTAAAACTGGAAAGAGATTCGCCCCTATCAACTTCTATATCAATTTTACTAGTTTTCCCAGTTTTATTAGAATAGAACATAAAATATTTTTTATTATGTTCAATTGTGATATATAATATGTTATTTTTATTATCAATATTTGGTCGATAACAGACATTTGATCCACTTGTGTTATCTATCCGAATGTTTTGTTTGCCGTCCCATAGATATAATCTATAAATATGAGTATCTGGAAATTCAGATAATAAATAAACAACATATCCATTGTTATTTATATGTGGACTAGAAATTTCATTTTTACTTGAAAATATTTCATTTACGCTTTCATCCTTATATACAAATAATTTCGTTTCAGAATCATAATAACCTTTTTGCATCCAAGCTACATCTCCATTATCATTTATCGTTGGAAGAAAACATGTGTTAAATTTTTCACTTAATAAGTTACTTATTGGTTTAATTTCATTTTTGTTTAGGTCGGCAAACATTACAACGTCATTAAAAAAATCATTTTCAGAATACTCACTTTGAACCCATACAATTTGATCATTTTCATTTAAACAAAAAAATTCATTAAGGACAACGGTATAAGAAGATTGAAATGAAGTAATTTGCTTTGTTTTCCCATTTTTGTAAACGTAAATTTGCAATATATCATTTTCATCATAATTCTTGTAAACTATAGTACCTGAATTATTCATCAAAAATGGTCTAGGATCAAAATTGACATCGCAAATATATTTATATTCAACGTTATAGCTATATATTGATGAAAATGAAAATATGAATATTATTATGGTAAATATTGACATAAATAAAATTCCATTAAGAATGCTCTTCATAAAAACTCCGGTTTTATTTTTAAATCAACAAAAGATTATTCAATTTATACTAAAATACAATTTTTGCTGATTCTTTAATCATTTTTTTAATTATAAATAAAAAAATGTGATTATTATTCCCAAAAAATAAATTATTTTAAAGAATTATCTTTTCTTTGTAAAAAAAGGGATTTATCTCTATCTCAGAAAATAAATCCCTTTTGTTTTTAAACCTAATAAATTCTGCATTTATTAATATTAGCTTTTAAAGCATGTTACTTTATCATACTTCTTGCGATTACCAATCTCTGAACTTCGCTTGTACCCTCGTATATTTCACATATTTTAGCGTCACGATAATAACGTTCCACATTGAAATCTTCAGTATAGCCGTATCCCCCGTGAATTTGTATTCCTTTGCTGGCGCAGAACATAGCGGTTTCCGAAGTATCCAATTTAGCCATGGCTGCTTCTTTAGAATATACAATACCGGCATCTTTCATTTTACTAGCTTTCCAAGTTAGCAGCCAAGAAGCTTCATATCTTGTTGCCATATCAGCAATCATCCATTGTATAGCTTGGAAATTAGCGATTGGTTGGTCGAATTGGAATCTTTCTTTTGCATATTTGATAGAATCTTCCATAGCAGCACGTGCTATTCCCAGAGCCTGCGAAGCTATACCAAGGCGACCACCGTCAAGAGTAATCATTGCAATTTTAAAACCACCATTAACAGGTCCTAATCTATTTTCGTCCGGAATTTCTACATTTTCAAGGATAATTTCTGCGGTAGATGAAGAGCGAATGCCAAGTTTCTTTTCTACCTTACCGATTTTATAACCGGGAGTATTACGGTCCACAATAAAGGCTGTAACGCCACGCGTCTTAAGACTTGGGTCTGTAGAAGCAATCAATATAAATACATCAGCTTCTTTGCCATTGGTTGCAAACAGTTTAGAACCATTTAAAATCCATTTGCCATTTTCAAATTTTGCAGTAGTTTTGGTAGCACCTGAATCTGAGCCAGCACTAGATTCTGTTAATGAGAATGAACCTATTTTTTTGCCTGACAATAAATCTGGCAAATATTTCATTTTTTGTTCTTCCGTTCCAAAGCGGTAAATAGGATCGCAAACTAATGATGAATGGGCAGAGATAATTACGCCTGTTGAAGCACACCAACGGGATATTTCCTCAACTGCCAAAAAATAAGAAACATAATCCATACCAGCACCACCATATTCGGTAGGATAAGCAATTCCCATCAATCCTAATTCACCTGCTTCTTTGATAATCTCAGCCGGGAAAATATGATTCCTTTCATTTTCTGAAGCGACAGGTGCTATCCTTTCTTTAGCGAATTTTGATACCATTTCCTTGAGCATAACTTGCTCTTCAGTCAAAAATAATTCCATAGTGTTCTCTCTGTTTAATTAATTAAAATTTACTTAATATAATAAAATACTTCTAAATTTAATTGATAATTATTACTGTACCCATAGATTGTTATTCAAGAACAATATTGTATATGATAGAATAATAATCATGAATATACCAACAATAATATTTTTATTGTTTTCAAAAATAGGTTTTTGGAAATTCTTATTAGCAATACTAAGCAATAGCACTGGAATTATTGGGATAAAATATCGTCCCTGCACACCGAATACCAAATTAGACCCCACTGGTGATGAATAAATATAAAAACCTGCAATAATTGCCATAATATTAAGAAAGGCGATTATTAAAAGAATTAGTCTTTGTTTTAAATCAAAATCGAATACTTTATTTCCATCTATAAATGCAAGAGTCAGCAAGGCTAATCCATAAACAAACAGTACTCCTTTGCTCATAATTGTATAAGAATAACCAAATCTACCCATAGTTCCCCATATCCATTCCTGTCCCTGTACCAAAATATTCATAAAAAGATTTGATAAAAATAAAAATGGATTTGACATTTGATAATCGAGGTTAAGTGATGTTCCATAAACAAAATCTCTAATAAATGGTTTAGATGGGGGTAGATTTAAACTATTGTAAATAGCACTCCAGATGGCACCTGGCAAAAAAGCTGCTAATACTAATCCACCAAGCAGTAAATAGAATAAAGTTCTGGATCTAAACTTATTAACGGGAATTATTAATGCAATAAAAGGTATAAAAATATATCCATCTTTTGCAAATCTTGTAAGGAAAGCAATGGCAATTAAAATCAAAACATGCTTCAATTCAATTTTATGCAAACTAAAATTGTAATTGATTATCAGAGAAATTATCAAAATGATACCCGATAATAAAAATACATCATAAGTAATTGACGATGCCTGATAAAGAGCCATGGGAGTAAGCGCACACATCATTAGGGTAACTTTATGTATTGGAATAATTCTGATTGAATAAAACACAATCAATAAGTAAAAAATTAAATTGGCGGTTCGTCCCGCCCATAGTAATGAAATTGGGTTATCATCTAAATTTCTTCCAATAGAAATACCTATGGCAGATGCTGCATAAGGCAAAGGATTAATATATGTGGTAAGTTCCAAGAACATTTTATTTTCGGCATCTAATGGCACTAATTTGTCGGCATCAATTTTTTTCCTTGATACCTTTTGCCCAGCAGCATAATTTAACGATTGTGTTTGGGTAGTAATACTGATTAAGTTTTTAGGTAAAATAAAACCGGCTTTTCCATTTTGTACAACAGGGGCAAATTCACCAGTCGAGAAATGGTATGCCAGATAATAATGTCTGTCTTCGTCATTTGAATGAAATGGAGGATTTGCATATACCATCATCAAGCCGAATATCAATCCGAGGGCAAGAAAAATATATTCTGGAGCTAAATTATTTATATCACTAATTGATTTTGGAATTTTCATTATTTGCCAACTTTATTTATTTGATTTAATAATTCTTTAGAATTCTGATAATTGGGGTTGATTTTTAAGGAATAATTTAAAAATATTTGAGCTGAATCGAATTTCTTTAATCTAAAATAAGATAATCCTATGCTGTAATAAATATCAGCATCGTTAGGAGCGAATTTTTGTGCATTAGCTAAATATCTGAATGCACTATCGGTACTGCCAAAGTTTGCATAAAAATTGCCAATTATTCTCGAAATAGCAGGATTGGTAGGCATCATGTATAATGATTTTTTGAAAGTTAATAGAGAATTGGCAGTATCACCTTTACTAAAATATGAACCTGCTTTTTGAATAGTTGCTTTAGTAAAAATATCAAAAGCCATCTGGTCGATTTTATTAACAGTACCGCCGCCACCTAATTCTAAGGCTTTACTTGAATTATGAATTGCCGAATCCATCATCCCAGCAGAAAAAAAAAGATAAGCTGTATTTAAATAAAGTCGTCCATGATAAGGAAATTTATCCCTTAGTTCTATCATTTCCCGTAGGGATTCAACGAAAACCTGATTTCGTGCATTTGGGTCGCTAATTTTCTTGGCAGCCTCAAACTTATTGGCAATTACGTTCCAGGGATTGTTGAAATCCAATTTTGGAGTAATAATTATCCCAACAAAAATGATAAGCAGGGAAGCATAGATTACTACAGCAGGATGCCTGCGTGTGTCGATTTTTGTGCCATCTGACGAAACTATGTTTTCTTCCTCTTTAGTAACGTGTTGATTCATATAAATTGAAAATGTAATTGTTAAATCACAAAATTAACAAACCTTTGCGTAATATAAAATTGATTTTTGTGCAAATTAAAAATATTTTTTGTTTTTATTGTATAAATATGTAGATTTGTTTCTCTTTAATTAAAAATTTTTGGAGAATTGCAATGAACAAGAAAAGTATGTTCCTTATTGCAGGTATTTTCATTGTAGCTTTAATTATCATCTTCTCTTTTTTTTGGCCCCCTGTAAGTAGTGATAACGCAGAAGGTGCATTTACAAAAGCTGATAAATATCGTGAAACTGCCGTTCAAAACACAGACATTATTCTAAGAACAGAACTATTAAAAGACTCTAACAAATTAAAGGAAGCAATTATTGATTTGATTA
>CAYUZZ010000149.1:0-5966 GCA_964449505.1 uncultured Hyphomicrobiales bacterium
GCTTTGTTTCTTACCTGCTGTTCCAAAACAAAATGGCCATCTAATGCCAGTGCCTGGGCTTTAGTTAAAAAAGAATATTCCTCGTTAAGATGTTCCCATCGTGTCTGAACCATACCAATTTCAGAATTATTGAAATGCGGAATAGTTTTCATCAAAAAGTTAGGGTTCGGTACAAAATCTGCATCAAAGATGGCAATAAATTCGCCCTGTGAAAAATCCAGTCCATATTTTAGAGCCCCAGCCTTGAAACCTTCACGATTTGAACGGTGGATATAATTAATATTAAAGCCCTTTTCTTTATAATTGTTTACAATTTCTTTATTAATTGCCCCACTTTCATCTGTGGAATCGTCCAAAACTTGAATCTCAAGTTTGTTACGTGGATATTCAATTTGCGAAACTGATTCAATCAATCTCTCTACAACAGTAGATTCATTGTAAAGAGGAAGTTGTATCGTAACAAAAGGAATGTCATCAGGCATTTTTTCGTTAGGGTGATTTTTAGCGTGAGTCTTTCGGTAGTAATACAGGATAAACAACCCGTGAATACCAAAAGCAAATAATACGCTTAGCGATAAGAAATACAATATTAGTATTATGTTTTCCATAGGCAATCTTCTGCCAAATTTTAATTATTATAAACTACAAAAATAATAAATTTACCAACCTGATACAACAGAAAGTAAAATATCTTCTGATAACTTAGTAAGTATTGATTTAATAATATTGTCGCGTCCCGTTTGTCCCTCGGAAACAGAATAAATATCATTATTTGTGAAATTTCTTTTAAAAACCTGCTTTTGATTAACGGCATCAAAAAATTCTACATCACAATTAATATTTATTTTCCGATCTGTTTCTAATTCTCCCGGATTAACTGCTATGGCACTTTCATATATCGATGATATGATTACAGTTAGCCGTGAATCTCCACCTGTTTCAACTATGCTTAAGGAATTGTCTCTTTGAAAATTATCTAATAAATTCTGCATCATAAGGTCTCGATATTCTGGATTTCCAAATCCACTTGCATCGTTGACATTGGCTATGTTAATCGTCTTAAGGTGTGCTGGTACACTCCCACCTGTAAACGAATAGCATGATACCATCAAATTAATTAAGAATATAAATAATATATTATTTATTGTCGTTCTCATTACCAAAATTTATCAAGTTAAAAAAGGGTTTTGTGATAATTCTCTGCCAACAGTCGTTACAGGACCATGGCCACTATAGATTGAAAATTCCATTGGTAGGTTTATAATTTTAGTTCTGATTGAATCAAGTAGTTTATTTCTTGACCCTCCCGGTAAATCAGTTCTTCCGATGCTATTTTTGAAAATAGTATCACCAGAAAATATAATTTTCCCTTGATAATTAACATAACAAACTCCTCCCTCAGTATGGCCAGGTGTATGAATAACTTTGAAATTGAGATTGCCAAATTTCAATTCATCATTGTCGTGAATGGGAATAGGATTATCCACAGCGTCAATTTCAAAAGGTAATTTCAAAATTGTATGCTGCATAGGATTCGATATTCTGTATATATCTTCTTGGTGAACATATACAGGAGCTTTGGTAATATTGCTAATTAAATGACAATCAACAGTATGATCCCAGTGTGAATGTGTAATTAAAATAGCGATAATATTAAGGTTTGCATTTGCAACGAAATCACTTATCTGATCCCACAATCCCATGGGAGCATCAATAATAACAGCATTGCTCTCGTTTTCATTATAAACAAGATATCCGTTGGTATAAACAGGACCGCTTTCTTTTACTACAACTATCATTTATAAAATATGCTCAATTACAAATGCAAATATAATGTATAATTTGATATGATGAACAAATGATATTTTAGATATATTTTTGTTTAGTAATATAATTAAAAATATTGGTAATAGCTTATCGTTAAAATTCGTTTATCAGCAACTTTTAGGCAATATATATGAAAACAGTAATTTTATCTGCAACACGCACTCCAATTGGTGCTTTTATGGGGTCTTTAGCTTCTTTGAGTGCACCTCAGTTAGGTGCTATTGTAATTAAAGAAGCTATTAAACGCTCAAATATTGATATTAACGATGTTCAAGAAGTGATTATGGGCAATGTGCTTACTGCTGGGATTGGTCAGGCACCTGCTCGCCAAGCAGCTATTTTTGCAGGTTTACCTTTGTCGGTGGAATGTCTTACAATTAACAAGGTATGCGGCAGTGGTTTAAAAGCTGTGATGCTTGCTGACCAGGGAATTCGCTCCGGTGATTTAGACCTTGCTGTGGTGGGTGGTCAGGAATCTATGTCTAATGCACCCTACCTATTGCCAAAAGCACGTGAAGGTTATAGAATGGGGGATGGTGTGTTGGTTGACTCGATGATTAATGATGGTTTGTGGGACGTTTACAATAAATATCACATGGGTAATGCTGGTGAACTCTGTTCAAGTGAATGTAATTTTAGTAGGGAAGAACAGGATAAATTTGCAGTTGAAAGTTACCAATTAGCTCTTGATGCACAGAAGAATGGATATTTTGATAATGAGATTGTAAATGTAGTAATTGAGGACAGGAAAGGTCAAATTGTGGTAAATCAAGATGAAGAACCCGGAAAAGTGAAATTTGATAAAATCCCAACTTTAAAACCTGTTTTCAAAAAAGATGGTGCTGTTACTGCAGCCAATGCCTCATCACTTGATGATGGTGCTGCTGCACTGGTAGTTGCTTCAGAAGAATGGGCTCGCGAAAAGGGGCTTAATCCTTTAGCTAAAATTATTGCTCATTGCTCCTATGCTCAGGCACCTGAATGGTTTACTACTGCTCCTACTGCTGTTATCAAGAAGATATTAAACAAAACTGGATTAGCAATTTCTGATATTGATTTATTCGAGATAAACGAAGCATTTTCGGTAGTACCTATGCACTCAATCAGAGAACTTGGGATTCCAAGGGACAAAGTAAATATTAATGGTGGTGCTGTAGCACTTGGTCATCCAATCGGTTCGTCAGGAGCCAGAATTCTTACTACTCTGATCTACGCTTTAAAACGTAAAGGTCTTAAAAGAGGCTTGGCTTCTTTATGTATTGGTGGTGGCGAAGCTAATGCAATGATTATTGAGATTATGTAAATAAAAAGCCGGCTATATTTGCATAGACTTTATCTTTATTTTTTTCAGGGAGTGCATTTGAAGTGAATAAGATTAAATCAAATAAGAGTTGCATTTATAGCCGGTTTAAATTTCAAAGAACTTTCAACATTCATTTATAATATATAGACGAATAAATTATATTTATAGTTACAAATAATTTTGTTTAAATTCTTCAAATACCACTAACTTAGATTTGATGCCAGTCTGAAGGTAATTTAACTTTTGTATGGTAAAATGGTAGTTTATACCAACTTTTTGGAGCAACTACTTTCTTGTTGATGTAATCAGAAAGCCAAGCACCCCACCAACCAAATGATGAATTTGATATAATGAAATTTTTGCATCTACTCATCAAATACATTGAGTATTGATATTTATCCCCTTTCCATTCATCTTCAATAATAATTTTTTCATCTTTAATGAAATCTAAATTTTTTGATGCCCATTCGTTATCATCAGAAAAAATTAGAATAAGAGGATTTTTAACAAATTGCTTAATGTGATTTAGCCCATTTACGAAATAAGATTTATCCATTACTCCGAATAAAAGTCTATTTACAGGATTTGTTAAGTAATCGGTTCGCCTTATTTGTATTACAATTGAATCTTTATCTTTCATGTAATCTTCTATAGATGATATTTTCTGCGAGGGGATATCCTTAAAAGTAAATTCTGCTCTTATAATATCCTCGATTTCTTTGAAATACCCTTCCTGTTGCCAATAATCATCAAGGATAATGTCGTGTTGATTTGCTTTTAGTGGTTTATCAAAAAAATTAAAATCTTCATTAACGTAGAGAAAATTGTCAAAATAAATATTTTGATTTATCTTGGCTGATAGCTTATGTTTTAATTTATTAAATCTCGAGAATGTCTCGGGTATATTAGCCAGCATTGATTCATTTGCAATTTTAGCGTTGATTTTGAATAAGTCAAGATCGAACTCTCGATTAGTATAATTTTTTTTGGTACTTTTATTTTGCAAAATTCTCAAATCCAGATAAATTTCATTATTAGTGATATGAGCGATATATCTTGCTACTGCATATTGAAACATTTGGTTTCCCATACCACCATATAATTTGGATATAATCATATTGATAGTTGCTTCCTAAACCAAAAACATCCGCATCCATAGGTTTGTTTCTTAAGTATGTCTTCGCTTGGATTAGTCAAAATACCGCCATCTTTAGCATTGTCAGTAATTAACGAGAATTCAACAAGGTCAAATCCTGCGAAATAACTTATAATTTGCTCTACCGAATAAACCCTGTTTGCATTAAAAAGTATTCTTGGTTTGCCTACTGGTACAACGAAAAGTAAATTCCCATTGATGGAGCAAACTCTTTTCAGTTCACTAATAGCCTTCAAGTCGCCTTTTGGGTCAATTTCATCGCCATATCTACCCAGTCCAATATGCTCTATTACGTGCATGCACGAAAGAGATTCTATACTATTAGATTCGAAATGAAGATTATTTAAATCGCAAGAACCGGTTTTTAACTTATCAAGGACGATATCTGCAGGACGATAGTCATAGAAATCTATATTAAAATGTGCCGATGCCATTCCAATAAAATATAGACTTGAGGAAAAATCTGTATGTACAGCAGGATTAATTTGCATCAATTTGCGTAATGGCCATGATGTATGGTAAACATAATGCCTGTCGAATCCTGTTTCCTGTGTTTCGTTTGTAATGATAGGTAAAATATTGGCTAAGCTAACATTAAATCTACCATCGTTCATTTGCTTAAATTTGTTAAATTCTGGAAAAAATTTGATTGCTTTTAAAAAAGCACCTATCAATAATTTACCGATTTTTTTAAAAATATATGATTTTTGTGTTATGTTTCCCATTAATCGCCTTATTGCCAAAAAGGCAAAAGTAATAAAAACTGTATTACGATAGGTCTATAAAATAACAGAAGCGGAGCTTATTATTAATTTAGACTAAATTAATGGGGCTCCGCTTCAATAATAGAATGTTAGCAATTTACTTTTCTAAATAAGAAACTACTTTTTGCTCTCAATCAATTCGATAGCTTGCTTAATGGTAGTTTTAACGTGTTCAGCAGATTTTGTAAACTCAGCTTTTTCCTCTTCGTTCAAATTCAATTCAATAATTTGTTCAATACCACCCTTTCCAATTTTAATGGGTACACCAACGCAAACGTCATCCATTCCGTATTCACCATTCAACAATACAGTGCATGGCAATACTCTTTTCTGATCTTTTACTATGGCTTCTGCCATCTCAACGGCAGCAGCACCCGGTGCATAGTAAGCAGAACCAGTTTGTAAATAGTTCACGATTTCTATGCCACCATTTTTAGCTCTTTTTACAATTTCGTCTAATTTTTCTTTGGCAATTAAATCAGTTACAGGAATTCCTGCAACTGTAGTATATCGTGGCAGTGGAACCATAGTATCGCCATGGCCACCAAGTAGTTGAGCTTGAATATCACGCATCGAATAACCAGTTTCCATTGATATAAATGAACGATAACGTGCTGTATCGAGTATGCCCGCCATGCCGATTACTTTATGTTTTGGCAATCCGGTAACCTTCAGTGTAATATAAGTCATAACATCTAATGGGTTAGAAACCACTATAAAAATTGCATTTGGCGAGAATTTTACAGCTTGGGATACACATGATGAAACTATTTCATTGTTTTTAACTAACAAATCATCACGAGTCATTCCAGGTTTACGTGCTAAGCCGGCAGTCATAATAACGATGTCTGAATCAGCAGTATCTTTATAGTCAGATGTTCCATAAATGTGGCTATCGGAATGAAGAACAGGCATT
>CAYUZZ010000150.1:0-5938 GCA_964449505.1 uncultured Hyphomicrobiales bacterium
AAGACAAACCGTATCTTATCATTTTCATTTACTGCTACTTTAATTACTCCTAAATCATTAAAATCACTATTTGAAGTAGGGATGGTTTTTTCCCAAACCGGGGCTTCATTATTCTTGCAGATGGAAACATCCACTCCATCGCCGCAAGTTCCTTTTTGACGTACCTTACCAGTAATTAATACGGTGCCTGCCTTAGGTGCCTGCCATGTGAAAACAGGCTTATTATTCCCCTCGGGATGCATATTGGCAGACATTTGAGGGAAACTCCTGTAATAAGGGTCTCCATCTGTTCTTGCCCAGCCGATAAAGCAGTAATTCCCGATCTTCCACCTGTTTTCAGAGCTGAGCCATGGTAATTCATTTATAGTTCCATTAGACTCATATTCGTAATACCAGTTAAAACGACCTTGTTTGTTGCTGAATCCGCTAAAATGAGTTGAAATGTCGAATACCATAACCTTTTCAGGTGTACCTGGTTCGTTTGGTGATAGACTGATGCCTGAAACATAATGATTTGCTGAAATATTTTCTTCACTAAGATGAGTGCCAATATTATTAGAAACATTTATAAAAGAGATGTTCGAAATATTTGCAGATTCACTGTGTCCATTTAGAATTCCACCAAGTGTACCTTGGTAATTTACCCAAATATCTTTCACAAATACATTGCTAATTTTCCCTGTTCCTCCACCATTTTTCCCATCGTTGTTCAAATCCAGTACTTCAAATCTGAACAGACTATTTTGCGGTACCGCTACATCAACACGAATATCCTGAAAGAATATACTATCTATATGCGCGCCATAGCATGCCTTAATTCCTAAAATCTCTTCCAACTCCCACACCTCTGGGCGAGACATATTCAATATATCAATATTTTCATATCTTATATTTGTTATATCCTCTTCCGTCTCTCCTCCAATCATTAGAGGCCCAGAGCTATCGCACCATGCTACACAATTCCTGAATGTTATATTCCTTGCAGTTTGGGTTTCAATTGCACCACCACTAAGATCAAAAGTTTTTACACACATAATGTCATCATGCGCCCTGAAAAAACAGTTTTCTGCTAAAACATTGTGGCAACCTGTAATATCAAGAGCATCACAACTCATACCGTGAGAAATAGTATGAATATTATTAATATAAACATCGTTACTTTGGCTGATGTCAACTGTCCAGTACTTGGGGTGCATTATGTTTATACCTTCAATTTCGATATTATTACAACCTTCAAAAAGCACTGATCTTCCTCTATTAACATCACCGACATATCTGGCACAAATAATCCCTCGCCCTCGTATAGTAACATTCTCTACATTTTTCCCCACAAATTGGCCATCAACAAACGCCCCTCCAGCTATATAATATGTCTTATTGCTCTCTAAATTATAAGTTTGAAATCTATGCTTCCCAGGGGCAAAATAAACAACATTGGGATCATCTTTTGTGGGAACATTAACCTCAGGCGGGTTGGCAAAAATGTATAAGTTTTTTGTCGACGTGCTTCCGTTTTTTT
This sequence comes from uncultured Hyphomicrobiales bacterium, assembly GCA_964449505.1. GTDB lineage: Bacteria > Bacteroidota > Ignavibacteria > Kapaibacteriales > UBA2268 > JBDHXE01. Next base: position 1,520 of record CAYUZZ010000150.1, read on the forward strand.
CGTTTCCGTTAATCTTAACAAAATACTGACCGGGTTGGGTAATCCGAAATGATATTTCATTATTTTCAACTGTTGGAATAATCCCGTCTCTTGACGGCAAAATAACTACTGAATGTACCGTATAATTAGGCGCAACCTTTATATCAACATAACCTTCAAAATCGAAATAAGTGTATTCGGGAAATACAGAACCGTAATCCATTGTCCCTGTGGCTTCTGTCTTGTAAACAAAAGATTCCTGATTATTCACCGCTACAGTGTAATTTCTTCCGACAACTTCATCGGGCAATCCATCGGGTGCAGGATAAAGAGTTAGTGAGTTTTGTCCCCAAGTTTCTAATATTAATAAAAAAAAAAGAAAAAAAGCAACTAAAGTATATTTCATTGTTCGAAATGTATTATTCAGTTTACATTTTATAAATAGTATTCACAATTTTGTTTTATCCTCTTTATACACCCATTGTCAATGTCATTTATCATCATTGCCTTACCTATTCTATTGACATCATTTTGCATTGCGAACGTGAGCAATATCATATAATAAAGCAATGGTGGTAAAGTATTAAGACTTGACGAATTTGAGATATGCAGTAGAACTGGTTGAATTCAACTTACACAAATATATTCCCATTGGCAATGAAGAGATATCAATGACAACACTATTACTATTGAACTTGCCAAAATCTTTAATTAGAACCTGATTGCCGGCAATATCAAAAATTCCAATATGGGTTATTTTTTTGGTGCTATCAATTGTCTTTACAGTAAGAGAATTGGTAGCAGGATTTGGATATAACAACACAAAATTGTTATTGATTTGAATTGGTTGATTAAGTCCAGTAGAAAATCTATCAACTGTAACGGTACAATAAGCTGTTCTTTCATTTGTGCCATCATTTACAGAGGCACTAATGCTGCATTGCCCATTTCCGGTTGCAGTTACTTCTCCAAATTCATTGACGGTGGCAACTTCTTCATTGCTTGATGTCCATATAATTTTAGGAACTGAAGCATTAGATGGTGTAATGATTGCATTCAGAATATCAAAGCTTTTATCATCTTCAAATGTTAAACTTTGAGGAAATACCGATAAATTGGCAGTCTCCACATAGTTATCATCAGTATAAAGGGTAATAACTGGCACTAATTCAGTATTATCACAATCTTGATTTGCTCTTTTATCAACTACAAACCGCACCTTATCATTCTCATTTACTTCTATTTTAATTACTCCCAAATCATTAAAATCTCTGTTTGAGGTACTTATGGTTTTTTCCCATACCGGTTCTTCATCGTTTTTTCGAATAGAAACATCAACTCTATCACCGCAAGTACCTTTTTGACGGACCTTTCCGGTTATTAAAACTGTGCCTGATTTAGGAGCCTGCCAGGTTAAAACAGGCTTATTATTCCCCTCGGGATGCATGTTGGCAGACATTTGAGGAAAACTCCTGTAATAAGGGTCTCCATCTGTTCTTGCCCAACCTATATAGCAATAAGTTCCTAACTTCCATCTTTTTTCATAGCTATTCCATGGTAATTCAGAAATGATTCCATTAGTTTCATACGCGTAATACCAGTTAAATCTACCTTGTGTGTCACTGAAACCACTAAACTCGGTAGAGAAGTCATATACTTCTACCTTCGGTGGGGTCCCCTGCTCTGTTGGACTAACGTTAATATTCGTTACCTGTTGATCTGTGGTAATATTATTTTCATTCAAATAAGTACCTACATTATTTCTTACATTTTCAAAATTAATGTTTGTAACATTTGCCTTATTATTTCCATAAATAAGCCCACCGAGAGTTCCTTCATAATTTACCCAAATATCTTTTAAAAAAACATTACTAATACTTCCGTTACCACCATCCACCGAAAATCTAAACAGACTATTTTGAGGTACCTCAACATCAACACGAATATCTTCATAAAAAATACTGTCAACATTTCCTTCATTATGCGGCTCAATTGCCATAATTGCTTCAATTTGCCACACTTCAGGTCTTGACATATTTATAACATCTATTTCTTCGTATCTAATATTTTTTATATCATGGGTTGTTTCATACCCAATTGTCATCGGATTTGAGGCCTCGCACCATACAACAACATTCCTAAACGTTACATCTTCACATGACTGCTCTTCATTGGCAGGTGTAGTGTTATTAAAATCCTTAGCTTTAACAGCCAGAATATCATCATGTCCCCTAAAGAAACTATTCTCAACCAACACATTATGGCACGCAGTAATATCAATTCCTTCAGAGCTCATTCCATGAGAAATGGTATGAATATTATCAACATGGGCGTTATTGCTTTGATAAATATCCACGGTCCAATATTGTGGATGCATAACGTTAACACCCTCAATCTTTATATTGCTGCTATTTTGAAATACTATTGCTCGTCCCCAATTCGAATTTCCCGCGTATCTACCACAAATTATTCCCCGTCCCCGTATTGTAACGTTATCTACATTTTTTCCCACAAATTGGCCATCAACAAAAGCTCCTCCAGCTATATAATAAGTCTTATTACTCTCTAAATTATAAATTTGATTTCGATAAGTTCCCGGAGCAAAATAGACAACATCGGGATCTCCTTCATCAGGAACATCAACTTCGGGTGGATTGGCAAAAATGTACAGGTTTTTTGTTGAAGTATTTCCATTTATAATATTTCCATTTATCTTAACAAAATACTGACCGGGTTCGGTAATTCTGAATGAGATTTCATTATCCTCCACTGTTGCATTAATACCTGCTCTTGATGGAAGAATTTCTGCTGTGTGAACAGTATAATTGGGGGTAACAGTAATATCAACATAACCTTCAAAATCGAAATAAGTGTACTCGGGAAATACAGAACCATAGTCCATCGTACCTGTAGCTTCTGTTCTGTAAACAAAAGATTCCTGATTATTCACCAATACAGTGTAATTTTTTCCCACAACCTCGGCGGGTAAACCCTTGGGTGCCGGATAAAGAGTTAGAGAATTTTGTCCCGATGTTTTTATTATAGAAAAACAAAGAAAAAAAGCAAGTAAAGCATTTTTCATAATTCGGTTCTAAAAAAATATAACCTGAATATTAAATAATATTCAGGTTATATTTAGATTATTGCTTAATGAACTTTAAAGATTGTCTAGATTCGCTGTTTGAATTAATTACACACAGATACATACCTTTATTTAAGGCTGATACATCCAATGTTATAATCTTATCATAATCCACCAACTTTTGCATATGAGTTCTGCCATCAATTCCAACAATTTTGATACTTACTTTTTGATTTGTATAGAATCCATCGCTGAATCGGATATTCAGTCTATCACTTGTACTAGTAGGGTATAAATTAACCATATTATTTTCAGCTTTCTTTGCACTAATTCCAACAGTGGGTTCAACTTTTCTCATTACCCTGAATCCTTCGTTCCAACCTACTTCATTATCGACAGATGGATTCGTTGAATAAACAACATATTGGTTAGAGCCCCAGGGGAAGATGCCACCTCCCATTTCTGCATGAGACCAGGCATCCCATTTGTGTGATCCATCCTCTTTGTATTGAATTGCATCATCGGGAAATGTCAATTCAGCATCTTGAGCATAATTGTATGCCCATCCCCATGTAAACTCAATAGAATTGCCTATCATGTCAAATAGTCCATATTCGTTTTCAAATTTAGTTGCCACTAATTGATAAGAATTTTTGACAGCTACACCCTCGGCTTGAATACTAACGTCAGTCCATGCATACAAATCATCTAACTCTGCAAGATCATCTGTATATCCATAAAGAAAGTCATCTCCACCTTTAGCCGCCCAAATCCATTCTCCTAAAGTTGGTAGACGATACCCTGATTTTTCATAATCGCATTCAACATTTCTTGAATCGGTAGTCTCTCCACTCCAATCAGGCCATACTGCTGGGTCTGTTGTCGAGATTGTTCCATTATCAAATGTATAGCAAGGCTCTAAACCGTCGTAAATACTTAATGCGTTACAAAATCTAAGTGCTTCAACATATGGAACCTGGGTAACAGGATAGTCATCTCCAAATTGTCCTGGAGCAAGAGGATTTCCAGGGCCATCAACTCCGGGAGTCTCGCCTGTAATTAACTTCCACATTCCCTGAGTCATTTCAGTAGTTTGCATCATATAAGGTCCTTTTACAGTGGCTTGCACAGTAACACCTGTATTAAATCCAGCACTTGGCCAGAAGCGTGCATCAGGCCCTCCCATTGTAAAAGCTCCATCGGAAGCAGGGATTTCTTCCATTTCGATACCTGATCCAACAGTGGATTCAACTTTTCTAATTACCCTGAATCCTTCGTTCCAACCTACAGCATTATCGACAGCTGGATTCGTTGAATAAACAACATATTGGTTAGAGCCCCAGGGGAAGATGCCACCT
>CAYUZZ010000151.1:0-5883 GCA_964449505.1 uncultured Hyphomicrobiales bacterium
CCTTATATAAATTTTCTTTTTCTATCATTATTGATACTCCCGATTAATTCGCACTTGAATCGGATGAAACTGTATCGTTTGGTAATAGTCCCATTTTTGCTTTTAGTGCAAGTAAGTCTGTATCGACGGTAGTCGAAGAAGTTAACTTTTTGAATTCATCTTCAAGCTGAGTGTTCGAACCTGCTAATTCATCGAATGCTTGGGCTTCGGCTTCAAGCTTTTCAATTTTATTCTCAAATTTGTCAAATTTACCAAAAGCATCTGACCCAACACCGCTAATAGATTTTGCAATTTGTTTTTGAGCCTTTGCTGCTTGTGAACGAGCAATAAGGGTTGATTGCCTCGAACGGGCTTCATCCATTTTTGCTTTTAAGGCATTTAGCTGCTGGCGTAATTTATTAGATGTTTCTCTGGCTTGAGTATGAATGGGGAGTAAATCATTCATATTTCTTTCGGCAATTGCCTTTTTCTCGAGAGCAGCCTTTGCCAAGTCCTCCCTATTAGCTTGAAGTGCCTGCATAGCTTTTTGTTCCCATTCTATGCTATCCTGACGTGCCTTTTCTAATTTTTTTTCGAGACTTTTCTCGTTTGCAATTGCCTGTGCCACTGCCAAAGTAGTTTTATTAACGGATTCCTCCATCTCAATAACCATCTGCTTGAGCATTTTCTCAGGATCTTCAACTTTGTCGAGTGTATCGTTTACATTAGCCTTGAACACATCTGCTATTCTACTGAATATTCCCATTTTGACCTCTCATAAATTGACCAAATTATTATTCAAAATAAATTATTTTTATTTACTTTTAAAGAAATAAAGGTTTAAAAACGTTTAATACAATTATTAATTGACGAGGAATTTATGAATCTTGATATAAAAGGCATGTTTGATAAGTTAAAAAATGTTCAATCTGAAATTGAGAGGATGAAAGTAGAATTATCAAACCGTATTGTAACAGGTGAATCGGGTGGTGGAATGGTATCAGTTGAAATGACTGGATCTCATAAATTGAGAAAAATAGACATCTCTGATGAACTAATGTTGGCTAATGATAAAGCTATGATTGCAGACTTGGTTGTGGCTGCGGTTAATCATGCCTACGATGAAGCCGATGAACTAAATAAATCTGAAATGGGCAAAATTCAAAACTTTTTGCCAAATATACCAGGGCTTAATCTAAATTTATAGTAACAGTATGCACTCATCACAATCTATCGAACGCCTGGTTGATTTGTTCGCCAGCCTTCCTTCCATCGGAAGAAAGACTGCTCAGAGACTTACCTTTTTTATGTTGCGACAGTCTGATGAGTTTAATGAGCAGTTTTCCAAAGCAATTATTGAATTAAAAAGAAATGTTCGACTTTGTTCAGTATGCTTTAGTTACACTGAAAGCGACCCTTGTCCAATTTGTAGTTCTACCAAAAGAAATAAGGGTTTAATTTGTGTAGTCGAAGAGCCGAATGATATTTCCACAATTGAGAAAACACATGATTTTAATGGACTTTATCACGTTCTACACGGAGTAATCAATCCTTTGGACGGGATCACCCAAGATGACATTAAGGTTAAAGAATTGATTAAAAGACTTTCCAACGTGGAGGAGGTAATTCTTGCCCTTAATCCAAATACTGAAGGTGAACTAACTACTTATTATATAGCGAAACTCCTTAATCCTCTTGGTGTAAAAGTAACTAAGATTGCTAGCGGAGTACCAATGGGTTCAGCCCTTGAATATACCGACGAAGCAACCATCAGCAGAGCACTCGAAGGCAGGATCGTAATATGAAAGTTCTCCTTTTGCTATTGGTAATTACAATGACTGGATGTGATTTATTCTCAACAAGAACTCCTGAAAATCCTTCTGAAAGTAAAACATTTTTTTTACCCCCTACTGAACCTGCTATTCTTGTCCAAAACTTTGAATCGGCAGTAAAGAATAAAAATCTCGAGAATTATCTTAAATGTTTTACTTCAAATACTGATGATGTAACGTCTTATAGGTTTTTTCCATCACAATCTGCTACTACTTCTTTCGGTAGTCTGTTTATTTTATGGGGTACTGAACAAGAAAGAAGGTTTTTTAATTCCCTAAGTGCTTTGATAACTAAAGAAACTTTACCAATTTTATTTTGGACGGATAGAAAGGCAATTATAGAAAATCCAGATTCTGCTGTTTTCGAGTCAGACTATACTTTGAACATTAATTTCAGCGATTCTAATATCCCTTCGGATTACAATGGGAAAATCAGGTTGGTGATGATTAGCGATAACAATGGTTTATGGAGTATAAGCAAATGGTATGATTATAATTTAGGCTCCACCGATACTATTGCCAATTCATGGAGTATTTTGAAAGCAAAATTATATAACTAATGAAAAAATTAATATTTATATTTTTATTGTTTGCAAATTCCTGCACCAATCCCTTTGCACCAAAATTAAGTGAGAACAAGCCAATTGGCTCTATACTTGGAGATCAGAGAACAGTTAAAGGATTATTTGACAATTTTAGATATGCATATATGTTTAAAGATACGCTTGTTTATGGAAGTCTTTTAGATAATAATTTCAGGTTTATTTTTAGAAATTATGAAAATGGAATAGATGAATCTTGGGGCAGAACTGAAGATATGATAACAACTTCAAGGTTATTTCTTGCATCAAAATCAATTGACCTAACTTGGAATGATGTAACAAATAGCGTAGGCGATTCCATATTAATGGATATTTCAAGGGCTTTCAATCTAACTATTGTTTTTTCTACTTCAGATATTGTTAATGTTTTTGGACGTGTAAATATGAGAATAGCGAGGAAAAAAGCTGATGATAATTGGAAAATTATAATGTGGCGTGACGAATCTAACTTTTGATTTCCTCGATAGGCAAATCAATTGCAAATGTGGTTCCCTTTCCTATCGCAGATTCTTTGACATATATTTTCCCATTATGATATTCTTCTACTATTCTTTTGCATAAGCTCAAACCCAAACCCCAACCTCTTTTCTTGGTGCTGAATCCGGGATAGAACACTTGCCTTTTTAGTTTTTGAGGAATACCTTTTCCTGTATCTTTTACGTAAATTGAAATATGCCCTTTAGTGCTGTATCGCATATAAATATAAATTTTTCCGTCCGGGGTTTCTATGGATTCTACTGCATTTTTTAGCAGGTTTTCTAAAACCCATGCAAATAATTCAACATTGATATTTGCCATAATTTTGTCGTCAAGACTTTGTATAATGTCTATTTTCTTTCCAAGATGAGGAACTCTTTTTTCAAAATAATTGCAAACATTTTGGATTAATTCAGTTACATTAATCAATTCTTTATCAGGAAGTGAGCCTATTTTGGAAAATCTTTTGGCTATGGTATTTAATCTTTCTATGTCCTTCTCCATTTCCATCACTGTTTCTTTTACGGATAGTGGGTCGCTCGAATCATACTTTAAAATTTCAATCCATGCCAATAGACTTGATAAAGGGGTTCCGAGTTGATGTGCAGCTTCCTTCGACATTCCTACCCATACTTTATTTTGTTCACTATCTCGTGATATACTTAGCGATATATAACCAATAACACCAAATAAGGAAATTGTTAATATTGCTATTAATGGGAAGTACCTTAACTTATCTACCAAAATTGAATTACTATAATAAAACTTACTAATAACTTTTCCTTCATCATCTCTTATAAGAATTGGAGGGTATGAACTTTTCATTTTTGATAGTATTTTATTTACAAGTTCCCTTTGCTGCTGAATTTTCATATTTTTATCGAACTCAATGTTAAGCGTCCAACTTTCAAAGGGTTCGTAGGGCTCGTCATTTTCGAAAGTTACGATAACGGGAAAAGTAATTGTTGGGGTTACATTCTCAATAAAAAACAATAAAACATCGGTACTGTTAGTATTGTTGGTATTTGAATTCATAATGGTTTGCATAAGATTAGCATTCGTTTTGGCATATAATTCAACTGAATTTTTTTCCCTTTCAATAATCTCTTGCACCAAACCTTGGGTAAAAATTATTGTTGCTATTATCATAAGAATAGCAATAAGAGCAAATCCTACCTTAACTTGCCATTTTGAAAAAGACCTAAAAAATATTGAAATCTTTGTACTTTTTTTACTTGTATGCATTTTAATTAAAAATCAATTGTATCGAGAAGGTCAAATTTTATAACTACTTGTTCACCAATTGATAAATTTTTGATTGTAACTGTATTAGCAGTTAATTCATCCTCGCCTACCAAAATACAAAATTTAGCTTTTAGCTTGTCGGCCTCTCTCATTTGGGCTTTAAACGAGCGTCTTTGTAAATCGGTAAGTACTTTATAGTTCTTATTCCTAAGCTTTAAAGCAATTTCATTACAATAATCAGTAGTTGATTCTCCTGAAGAAACTATATAAATATCGCAATTACCACCTAACTTAGGAAATTTATTTAAAGAATCCAAAATCAAAATGAGACGCTCTACCCCCATTGCAAATCCAACTGCTGGGGTTGATTTACCACCCAGTTGTTCAAAAAGACTGTTGTATCTACCACCACCTCCAAAAGCGTCTTGGGCGCCAAGAGCACTACTTTTGAATTCAAATACTGTATGAGAATAATAATCGAGTCCTCTCACTAATTTGGGCTGTAAGTTATAACCGATTCCAGCATTCTCTAAAATGGATAACACAGTATCAAAGTGACTTCTACTTTCCTTATCAAGATATTCCAAAATATTCGGAGCATTTTCTGTTATAACAATATCTTTTTGATCTTTCGAATCAAGTACTCTCAGTGGATTGCTTATTAATCTATTACGGGAATCAAATGATAAATCATCTTGATGTTTATTTAAATATTCGGTCAATGCTTTTTTATAATTTTCCCTACTTATTTCATTGCCCAGAGAATTAATTTCGAGTGAAAAATCTTCAATCCCAAATTCATTAATTAAGTAATTTGAAAGCATAATCACTTCGGCATCGCTTTCTGGATATGGAGATGATATACATTCTGCACCTATTTGGTGAAATTGGCGCAAACGGCCTTTCTGAGGACGTTCATAGCGAAAAAATGGACCTAAATACCACAGTCTGAGTGAGGATAAGTCGTAAACAAGATTATTCTGAATTACAGATCGAACCAATGCTGCTGTCATTTCTGGGCGTAATGTGACGGATTCGCCTCCTTTATCTATGAATGTGTACATCTCTTTGTTTACTATGTCGGTATTGTCGCCAATACTTCTCGAAAAAACCTCCGTTTTTTCAAATATAGGACTTCTAAGTTCTGTATATCCAAACAAAGCTGTTACTTTATCAATCTTTTGTTCTAAAAAGTGCCATTTATCTATTTCTGGAGCAAAAATATCTTTCGTTCCTCTTATATTTTGTAACATTATAATATCCTTATTTTTTAATTACTTGCATATTTCTGATTAATGTTTTTGTGGATGTTCTTAATATATAATTATACGTTCCGGTATTGAGTTGGTTTGCATTAACTTCAACTTCATATTTTCCTATGGGTAGAACTTTATTGACTAATTCCATAACAGTGTTGCCCAAAATGTCAATTACGATAAGCTGTGTATTGGAATTTTCAATAATCTCGAAAGATATTTTGGTAGTTTCATTGACAGGGTTTGGAGTATTCTGCTTTAATGAAATTAATCCATCAGGATCGAATAGCCTAAGACCGTTATCAAAACAAAGGTTTTTGATTAAAAATGTGCCTGACTGCTCGTCGATGTAAATATATGAATTACTTGCTGGATAGCTATATTCTAATTTTAAGGGACTAATAGTGTCATTTCCAAAAGCAACCCTAAAATCAACTTTTCCTAAAATTGTGTCTTTTACCATATTTACAGGTAGAAGTAATTTAATTGTGC
>CAYUZZ010000152.1:0-5862 GCA_964449505.1 uncultured Hyphomicrobiales bacterium
AGGAAATCAAAAATACCTCCAATCAAACCACTAACAATCAATATACCTGCTTGTTTGCCACCTTTTTCACCAGTTAACAAGATTTCTGTGGTGGCAGTTGCTTCTGGAAAGGGAAATTTACCGTGCATTTCCTTTACAAAATACTTGCGGAAGGGAATTAAAAACAAAATCCCAAGAAAACCTCCAAGCAAAGAAGAAAAGAAGATTTGCCAGAAGTCAACTTGAATTTCTGGATACTTATATTGTAAAATATACAAACCAGGAATTGTAAAAATAGCACCTGCAACTATTACACCACTACTTGCTCCGATGGACTGTATTATTACATTCTGTCCCAGAGCTGCTTTCTTTTTGAAAAAAGAAGAGGCACCTACAGCAATAATTGATATTGGTATGGCAGCTTCGAATACTTGCCCAATTTTTAGACCCGAAAAAGCAGCTGCTGCCGAAAATATGACAGCCATCAGCAAACCCATTCCTACTGACCAAGGTGTAACTTCAGGAAAAGTCTTATTTGATGGCATTACGGGATGATATTCTTCACCCGGATTTAATTCTCTATAGGCATTTTCCGGTAATCCGGCCGAACCGGTTGATTGATGTTCCATAAATCTCCTGATTAATTTTTAATTGATTGCTCTGTCCATACTTTGGCTAATTCTATTATGGTTGCTACTGATTTTTCCAAGAAATCTATAGAAACCCATTCTGTTTTACTATGAAAATTCTGACCACCAGTATATATATTTGGTGTTGGTAATCCCATTGCTGATAGTCTTGAACCGTCAGTACCCCCACGAATAGGACTCCAGAATGGTTCAACCCCAACTCTTTGGCATGCTTCCCATAAATAATCTAAACCGTTTGGTTGTTTTTCCAAATCATTTAGCATATTTCTGTAATATTCCACGATTTCCAATTCGATTTTTGTTTTAGGATGTTGGGGCTGCACTTTAGCTACTATTGATTCCATTATTTCTTTTTGCTTATCAAGTCCTTCTGTTTTAAAATCTCTAAAAAGAATCTGCAATTCGGTTTTATCAACAGAACCTGATATTTTATGAGGATGAATATAAGGTTCGTACCCTTCTGTTGTTTCTGGTGCCATATCTCGGGGCATTAGTGCAATAATATCAGCAATTGCCCTAATAGAATTAACCATTATATCTTTGGCGTAACCCGGATGAATATCCCGTCCAAAAGCTCTAACGATACATGCATTTGCACTAAAAGTCTCTTTGTTAATTTCCCCGGGCATTTCTCCATCAATAGTATAAGCATAACTTGCATTGAATTTTTCAACATTAAAGTAATTTGCCCCTCGTCCGATTTCTTCGTCTGGGGTAAATCCAATTCTAATGTCACCATGAAGAATTTGAGGGTTGTCAATCAATGATTTGATAGCAGTCATAATGGCAGTAACACCAGATTTGTCATCAGAGCCAAGCAAAGTTGTGCCATCTGTTGTGATAATTGTATGCCCTATGCATCTTTGTAAACTTTTATTTTCATCCATCTTGATAATTATATTATTATCTGCAGGTAGCACTATGTCACCCCCAGTATAATTTTCAATAATTTGTGGATTTACATTTGCTCCGCTTGTATCGGGAGAAGTATCTACATGGGCAACAAAACCAATTGCTGGAACTTTGCCGTAAGCTGAATGACCCACAGGTATATTTGATGGTAAACTTGCATACACGTAGCACTTATCATCAATTGAAACCTGAGAAATGCCCATTCCTTTTAATTCGTTCACTAACATATTAGCTAAATCAAATTGTTTTAGTGTACTTGGAGTGCTATTAGACTCAGGATCTGATTGGGTATCAATCTTTACATACCTTAAAAGTCGGTCGATAATTTCTTGTTTCATAATATTCCAAAAATGTGAAAAAATACAAAATTCTAAGTTATGAAAAATAATGCTTTTAAACAAACTATATTATTATAATTTATCTTTATTAGGGGATTTAGTTGAAAATAAATCGTATTTTTGTGAATTATTTATATTAATCGATTAAAAATTGAAATCCTGGCAAGCTGAATTGTCTTTGTTTTTTGTAACCTTTATTTGGGGAGCTACTTTTTTATTTACAAAACTTGCTTTGGTTGATTGTTCTCCTTCACTGTTCCTGATACTCCGCTTATCTGTGGCACTTTTGCTTTCAATCATATTTTTTGGAAAATACTTAAAATTTATCACGAAAAAATATTTTTATCAAGGTACATTATTGGGAATTTTATTTGGGGTGGGTTTCCTGTTACAAACTTATGGTTTAAAATATACATCTGTCTCAAAATCAGCCTTCATTACAGGAATAACAGTATCGATTACCCCATTTGTTTACTGGTTGGTTAAAAGGAAAAAAGTCCATTTCTGGTCAAAAATTGGCGTTGTCATTGCTACAATTGGCTTATATGTATTTACTAATCCCCAGTTTGATAGCATCAATATTGGTGATTTACTGACTTTATTGTCAACTTTTATGTGGGCATTTTATATTACTTTTATCGACGAATTTACTAAGGGTAAAACAGGTATGGCGTTGACGTCAATCTTAGTGATACTTCAGTTTTTTGCATCAGCACTTTTATCCGTAATCACATATTTTATATTTGATTATACAGAAAGCAACATACATTTTTCAAATAATCTGTTGATTGGACTTGCTTTTAATGGAATTATGGCATCTTTTGTCGTAACTTTTATTCACACTGCTATCCAGCGATTTACCACACCTGTCAAGGCAGCTTTGATTTTCTCTTTAGAACCGGTAATTGCAAACTTGACTGCCATATTTTTTATTAATGAAATACTAAATTTCAGAGAATATCTGGGTGGTTTTCTCTTACTATCAGGTGTTGTTATATCAGAAATTGGGGGTGTAATTATTCGATTGTTAAAGAAAACTGGTTTGTCAAAGTCTTAAAAACTTTTGATAGAATTGCTCAGAGTTTAATTTAACAAATGTTCTGTTGCCATTTGGTGCCGTATATTTTTCATCACATTTTTCGAGACCATTTATTAAACTTAACATCTCTTCTTCACTCAAAATCTGCCCCGTTCTGATTGACAATGTATCAGCAATAGTTTTGTAAATACTATCTAATATATCAAAATTAGATATATGAGGCAAATCTATAATTTTTTCAATTAATTTGTTTAGTGTATCGGTTTCCAAACCAGCTTTTACTAAATCAGGTATTTCATAAAATTCTATTTTTTCGTTTATTATACTGAAAAAAAATCCACATTCATTTAGAATATTTTGGTATTCTGTAATAAATGAATTATTTTCTTTTGGTAAGTTTATTTCTAAAGGGAAAAGTAATTTTTGGGTCTTAGGTTTAAATTCTTTATTTTTCAAACTATTATAAATAATTCGCTTATGGGTGGAACTTTGTTCGTAAATTGTAATAGTTCCCGAGTTTAAAGTTAAAATAAACCTTCCCATTGCTTGGATAACCTGATTTGATTTAATTTCGTCCCCAAAATATTCGCTTGTAGTTTGCTTATTAAATACAACATCAAAAGCACTCGTTATTTTATCATATTTTTGGGGTGAATAATCATTGGTTTGTTTTAGAAAATTCGAATTGTCTATTTTATTATCGAAATTGAATTTTGAAGATTTGTTATCGTCCCCTACTATTTCACCAGTTATTTGATTTACAATGCTTCTGCTACCCTGATTATTGATAACTATAAAAGGTGATTCAATCTCCAAATTAGTAATATCGGGAATTAAGTTATGGTTGTATAAAGTATTTTGGGTTGCTTTCTTCAGTACATCATAAATATGTCTTTCTTCTTCGAATTTCACTTCCAATTTCTGAGGATGTATATTAACATCTACTTTGGAGTAGTCAACTTTTAAATTTATTATGAATAGTGGTTTCTGATTGCGATCTAACAAATTCTCGAAGACAGTGTGAATTGAATGCGCAAGATTTGCCGAAAAAATAGCTCTTCCATTCAAAAAGAAATACTGCCCGCTTCTATTCATTTTTGCAAGTTCCGGTTGCCCTATATATCCTGAAATTTCAATTATTGAGTCAGTAAAGTTAAGAGGTAAAAGCTTGTTTGCAATATTCAATCCAAGTATGTCAGAAATTCGTTGATAATCATCGCTTGCTTTTACGTCAAAGATTAAAACATTATCATCATAGAAAGTAAACCGTTTATTTGGATTGCTCAAAGCAAATTTAATCATTGTATCAGAAATATATCTGAACTCGGTCATATCGGATTTTAAGAATTTTCTTCTTGCTGGGACATTATAAAATAAATTTCTCACAAAAATTTGCGTCCCATTTTCTGTACTGATTGGGCTAACGACCTCAGTTTTCATAGGCTCAGCCAATAATTGCCAGCCGTGAGCATCATTTATTGTTTTTGTTCTAATTTCCATCGAAGCCACAGAACAAATTGATGCCAGGGCTTCGCCTCTAAACCCAAATGTATTAATAGATTCAAGGTCTTCAGAAGTAAACACTTTGCTGGTAGCATGTCTTTTTACAGATAGTTTCAGATCATCATAGCTCATACCAGAACCATTATCTACGATATGAATCAAGTTTTTTCCGGCATTTTTCACAATTACTGCAATAGAATCAGCTCCAGAATCAATAGAATTCTCTACTAATTCTTTTACAACACTTTCAGGTCTTTGTACAACTTCTCCGGCAGCAATCTGATTAGCAATAAACTCCGGTAAAATTCTAATTTTTGTTTCCAAAATATCCCATATTTTATGGCAAATGACAGAGTAACAATTTCTTTATTGCCAATAAAATTAAATTATTCACTCACTCTTACGTTGTTACCCAAAATTAGTGTTGATTTATGAAAATTGATAAATTATTTGGCTTGTTTATGTTCCGGGAAGGTTCAGAGCAGGATAATTATAGCGACCAGCCAATAGTTACTATTGGTTCTATTGTATGGGGTGTAATGATTAGACTTACACTCATCATGACTTTAGCATATTTATTTTTTGACCGTTACGAAATGCGTGACTTTTGGTGGATATCCTTCTTTTTCATTTGGTTTTTTGTAGCATTTCCTGCATTCAGACAATATCAGAAATTTCAAATCAGAATCAACAGACTGCAAGAGGAAATCTTATGTGGCACTTGCATTCATTTTAGAGCAGAGGCTCAAATGTGTTCTTTATTTGATATGCATGTAAGCAAATCACATATTCCTTGTGAAGGCAATAACTGGGAACCAAAATCAACTCTCGATAGCGATTAGTTGGAAAACCCCTTTGTCGTTAATTTCGAAGATAAATTTCTTTTTTAATGTTTTATAAATCCAAGTTTCTCGAGTTTTACCGCTCACAAATTTATTTTCAACATTATCAGGGGTTCCATAAAGTATATAAATCTTTCCCCTTTCTGTTCTGGCTCCATCTCGTTCGCGGACAGTCTGGAAATTGAAAAATGCGTAATCTACTCTCCCAAAATATTGGTCTAATGCTTCGTTAAATGGTGTTAAAGGAGTTGGATCAATTTTTTTCCAATATTCCGAAAGCTTGATTATCATTTCTTTATCATTTCCAGAACGTATTTTATCATAATCATCATCATTTAGAATAAAATACATAATTTTAGTTGCATAATCTATATCCTGTAACGACAAAGGCATATTAATCCATCTTACGTCAAATTCATCTACAATACTATCATTTAGTGATTGATTATCATATATGGTTAATTTGTAAGAGCCCGTGCTTAATTTTTCCATAGGCAAGCTAAAATGCAAGAGGTAGAATTCAGTGTTATTAAATAAGTATTCACTTTTACTTAAGGTCCAACGATTAATTGATTTTAAGACTGGATTATTCAAGGTCA
>CAYUZZ010000153.1:0-5829 GCA_964449505.1 uncultured Hyphomicrobiales bacterium
TGAAGGAATTTGTGTGGAGTGCCATGATTTCTGATTGGTTGATAAATGCTTTTATATTGGTAATCTTCGCTGGATTAACTTATATGTTAGTAAACAGAAAGTTGTCTGGGAATGTATATTTTCCGTTTATATTTCTTCTTTTAATTATAGATTTGTGGAGAGTTGCCTACAGACCTCTCGAAATTTCGGAAAGGGATACGGTTAAAGAAACTTTCCAAAAGAATGATATTGTAGATTATTTACAACAAGACAAATCTAAATTCAGAATTGCTGATTTTACAATGTCGCAAACATCACCAAATATGCCTGCATTTTTTAAATTAGAGACAGTTGGCGGATACCATCCCGCTAAATTACGAGTATATCAGGATATGATTGATATTGCAGACAATGGCTCTACTAATTATGTTACTAATCCATTCCTTTGGAATTTGCTGAATGTGAAGTATATTGTTACTCCACAACAAATTCAGGCTCAACCAGTATTCCAATCCCAACAAACTGGTTCTTTTATTTATTTAAACCCAACTATGTTGCCAAGAGTATTTTTTGTGGATAGTACCAAAGTAGAAAAACCTCTTGAAATACTGAAGAAAATGAAAGAAGGTAGTTTCGACCCTCGTCATCTTGCATTTTTGGAGAAGAATATCAACACTAATATCGAAGTGCCATTGGAAAGTGCAAGGGCAGAAATTATCGAATATAAAAATGAATCTATGAAAATAAAAGCAGTAGCGACAGGAAATAACTTACTGTTTTTGTCTGAAATTTATTTCCCCTTATGGAATGCTACCATTGATGGAAAAGAGACCGAAATTCATAAAACAAATTACGCATTTCGCTCTATTGTTGTTCCAAAGGGTGAACATATAATTCAATTGAGCTACCATAGCAAAGGTTTTGAGACGGGAAAAACTTTAAGCATTGCTTCGAACATTTTTGTATTTGGATTGTTGGTTTTTGGATTATTTTGGGAAAGGAAAAAAGTAAAATAGATTTCAATTTATTCGATGCTGTAAATGCCATCTTAGCATTTGATTGTTTGGCTTTTAGCAATCTTTTTGTTTAGAATTATAATTAGATAGGATTATTTTTATACAATCAATTTTAATGTGGCATTTTTTTTATTGATTCAGTAAATTTAATTATCAAAATTGCAAAGACTGGTATTATGGGTAGCAAGTATTTTTCCCATACTTGATACGAGAATGGCATGATAATCATAAATAACATTAGGGAAATTTGTAAAAAGAAAGTATTGTCATAATTTTTATGAACAAAATTTTCCTTCATTTTCCTAATAAATTGGAAAAATATCTGTACTGCGAAAATAAAAAAAAGATAAAAAAGCAGATGTTCTAAGGTATTATTGTCTAATATTTTTTTTAAAAAACGGTGCACCAAGCCTACTGTATCCAAGTTAGTTTGTACACTTGTTATTTTGGAGACTTCTACTGGAAAAAGAAAGTAAATAGAAGAAACAAGCAAACCAATAAAAAGTGTTTTCTTGTTGTAGATAATTGCATTTAACAAGCTTTTAGCATAGATTATTATTAATGGTAATGAGTAAATAACAAGAAATACTAAATAAGTTACCAAATTGGAAGCATTAAATTTTACAAACCCTGAAGGTAATGTCCATACAAGCAACCCTGTTTTCGGAGATATACCACCCCATAGAAAGAACAATAAAATCAGGGGAAATGTACTGGCAAGTAACAAAGTAATTTTATTAATTTTTGATTTATCGTGAAAAGAGAGATAATTAAGCAAATAAAATATAGCTGCTGCAATAATTATAAATATATAATATTGTCGGGTAAGTAGAGCAAGCGTAGCTGCAAATACCATAAGAAACGAATTATCCTTTAGAATTGAGATAAGGAATAAGATTATAAACAAGAATCCCATAGAATCAGTATAAATGAAAACATTGGTTCCGATAAAATATGGATTAATAATCGTTAATAAACTTAACCAAAATACTAACTTGAAATTATTGAAAATTAAATGGTAAAGGTAGAATAGCAATATCGAAGATGTTATGCCTGTAATAATTGAAAGTAAACGAAGTGCTGAAAGTTCGAACCCAAAAGCGTTGCCCCAAACCTGGTAAGTGATATAAAATAATGGTGGAGTAACTTCTGGATAGTCCCCTATGCTCTCAAAGAAATCTGTTTCCGAGAAATAATGAATGGTGGATACGAAATGCCTTTCATCGCTCCACTCTTCTCTATCAAATGTATAAATGTATGCAGAAATAAAGATAAGTAATACAATTGTTAAATAGAAATATAGGTAGTAATTTCTATTTTTTACACTATTTCTCACTAAATCTTGCATAAATTCGGCAATAATATAATTTAAAAAATAATTAAAGTGGAGTTGATATTAATTTGTATTTTCAATAATAAAAAATGATACTGAATCATCATTATATATCAGATTCAGTATCAATATGAAGATAAATTATTCGCTAACAATTAGCTTTAAGACCTGGTTATCATGGCTTGATTTCAATCGCATTATATATGTTCCTTTGCTAATCTGATTACCATTGTTATCATTAAGTAGGTAATCAAAGCTAAAATTACCTGCATATAGATATTCATTTATTATATTTCTTATTTTATTGCCAAGTAAGTCGTAAATATCAAGAGTATAATAATCGGACTTATCAATTTTCAAATCAATTTGTACATTTCTGCTTGCGGGATTAGGATAGAAACTCATCAACTTAATATAATCACTTCCATCAACATCAGATAAAGTAGTAGAAGCAAATATCCCTCTACTTGTATTATAGAAAGTGGCAGTATTAGAGGTTTCGAGCAATACAGTTTTAACACAATAAAATACTTCGCCATCATGTTGGTAAGTATCTTCATATTCTGTTCCACTAATGGGTTTATCATTTATTTTTGTATAAAGACCATATTTATCGGTCGAGCGATATACATTAAATTGTGCTAACTGTGGGTCAATGTTTAAAGGATTTTCCCATTTCAAATTAACCTGATATTTACCATCAAAAATAGCGATTAAATTTTGGGCTTGAGGTACAGAATAAGAATACATCCTAAGCGAAGGATCACCCATCAAAGCAGTATGAATATTCTTCATGCCAACAGCATAAATCACTCCATTTGGGTATTGCGACGTAAAGACAGTATTGGGTTTGTAAGTAACAAGGTTGTTGTGTGAAAGAAGGGCAGATTCACCTATAGGAAGATTAACTCCCATTTGATGGAAATACCAATGGGGACGTCCAGCCCAAGCACAGGTAAGTACACTTGGATTTGTTGCTAATGGTGCTCTCAAGAAATTATTGGGACTGTCCCAATCCCCAAAATAGGAACCGAATAACATAGTATAAATACCATTTAAATTCGATTTTGAAATTTGTTCGGAATTACCGATTCCACCGGCACTTTGATATGAACCCCCACCACAACCATAAGCCCAAAGATAAGAATCATTGCTTAGTGACTCTATAAAATCTGATTTCATAGTTTTGCCAGGACCAAGCAAGGAACCAATATTTCTCCAACCACTCGAAGCAAAAGCTTCTAAAATACCACTTGCAGCAAAATTATCGTCCACAAGTCCCTGCCATTTATAATCAAATCCACCTGTCCTGTATTTATGATTTTTATTAAGATAATTCCGAACAAGTTCCATTTCAGGATTTACTTTTGTAGTGTCATAGAATGAAGCCATATTATAGAAATCTACCCTACCTACGCCAAAGTTCGCAAATTGGTCTTGGAAACCTGTTTGGTCAAATTTCAAGTCACCGGGTATATTTTTATTTGCTTCTCTCTGGCCACTGACCACTCTATTGACTTGATTATCTGTCCAAATAAAATCATTGCCAATATATGTATAATATACATCAGCGGGCCAAGCACCTTTGTGGTCGGGATGTGCATCGGGATTCAAATCTCCAGAATATGGAACAGGTACTCTTCCAAGTAGCAAAAGAGACCTGATGTCATTTTGGTGACTTTCGTATTCGGCTTTGATGATTTTTTTAATATTCATAACTTTTTGACCGTCAAAATCGCCAGCTCTGGGTACTGATTTGATAATAACACCCCAACCTTCCCCCCGCAAGTCTTCTTTTAAAGTGTTTATTTCATTATCTATTCCATTCGCTCCAAGCATAGTTTCATCTACTAATATTAAAATCCATCCATAATTCTCAATATCGGGAATTTCAATCCCAGACGAAGAGTATCCATAGGCAATAAAGTTAAATGGTGTTTGAACGCCTCCGCTGCTTAGTGAACCATAGGAGAAAGCTCTCACTTCATAATCATAGGTTTCGCCTATATTAACGTCAGTATCAGTAAAAGTAAATGTAAGCGAGTCTAAAATAGCTAATGGTTGATCGGGATAGACAGTTTGATAAATCAACTTTCTATAAACGAAATACTGAATAGCGAGTTCATTTTTTTCCCATGTTAATTTGATTTTGGGGCTTGGAGTCTTTGTACATTCAGCTGTTAGCATAAGAGCAAAGTCACGGGAATCAACATATCTGGGAACATCCTGTGAAATTGATGTATAAGTTAATACAATCAAAACAAATAAACCTCTTAAATACAATTTCATTTTACACCTTCGCATTATTTCTTTTTATAAAATTAACATTTTTTTGTTAGAAATCTTAAAAAAAATCTTACATGTTTGAATTTAATTCGAGTATCCGGTCATTTCTACAAAGCCACTGCCATTTACTTCGCATTTACCGTTAAATCCATTAATCCTAATACTTCCTTCGTAATATCTAAGGTTTAATTTTAATTCCTGATCTGGAATTTTGGTGGCAATAGTCAGTTTAATATTTTCTGATGGAATCGAAAGCAGCCATTTACTTGGATATTTGTCTCCTTTTTCATTTTTCCAAAATGACTTTTCTTCTATGAATAAATCACTTTGGTATAATTTTTTTGTTAAACCGTTTGCATAAATCAAAGTCCCTTTAGCAAAATCAGCACTTCCATTTTTATTCCTTAATTTGAAATACATTAATTCGGTAGAATCGTTTAATTGAATAGAGAACCAATCCCAACCGACCTGTTCTTTGGATAGTGCGGTGGTACTCCATTCTCTGTCAAGCCAAGATAATCCATTAATATTTATTTTTTTTTCTTTTCCTGATTCAAGTAGCTGAATAGTTCCGATAGTTCTCAATCTTGTGATGGAATAATAGTATGATGCATTGCCTTTTGAATAACTTTTTTGACTGAGCCCTGCTTCGCCGTGAAGAACAATATTTTTTTCGGGGAATAATGAGAAATTGATTTTAAATTTATCGGATACAGCATTAATTTTCCATTCCTTAATAACATTACCGTCACCCAATACACCTTGTATGGAAGAATTGTTTACCCATATTTTCAGTGGTGATGAAGTTGCTCCAGCAAGTCCTGCTCCATTGCGAGCATAATCATCAAAAAAATAAAACTTATTTTCGCTAATATCGGCAATAGCAAAGTGATAAAAGAAAAGTTGATTGCTTGCAAAATTAGAATTTAGTTCTACTGAATCGGCACTAAGTGCATTACGGAAAATTGTGAACTGATAGGAATACTCATTGCCATCACTATTTACAAGATTTCCTGTAAAGTACCACCATTCTAATTTAAATTTATTATGTGAAGAGTGGTCTTCGGGAAAATTAAACAAGCGTATTTTGTCGGCTTTATCAAAAAGTGTATCGTTATCCGACATTGCTTGACTTATATTTAAGCTGGTAGTCGTAAGTTTTTCGGTTTGATTGAAGTAAACATAATAAACACCAAAAGCAAAAAAGATAAGTAA
>CAYUZZ010000154.1:0-5813 GCA_964449505.1 uncultured Hyphomicrobiales bacterium
CGTGTGCACCTGTTCCAAATCTAATTGACCTATATAAGCCTGCAAGGTATGTTGCTTTTGCTTTCTCTATATATTCTGGAGAATAATAGGATTTCTCCTGAAGATAAATATGATTGTACATACTTAGTACATCGGCTTTGCACTCTTCGATAGCTGAATATTGGTCTTTAAGAGCTTCTCTTACATCAATTTTGGTCCTAAAAACATATTTTGGACCAAGTGCATGGGAAACTTCGTGAAGTGTAACAAAACTTGTGAAGGCCTTTTTATCAACCAATTTTGCAATTTCTGGGCTTATTAAAATATCACCCACAGGTTTAACAATTTTATCAAATTTTGCTTCCATGTGATTTTTGTACATCGACAGCTTCCTACCCTTTGCCTCAGCAACTTTTGGGTCATTTGGCAATGCTGCAGCAATAGTTTTAATTGCTTGTTGGCAATCTCCCCCAAAATATACAACATTCATTACTTGAATTTTGTTACCCTCGCCTATATTCTTCTGTTTGAATTTATCCTCAAGGGGCAAGCTATTTTCAAAGTTTTGCATATTAACTTTATACATCTCCAGCTCCTTGCTTGCAACTGGGTCTTTTACCATTACAACAGCCTCGAATGCAGATTTATAATTAAACAGTTCATCCTGATAATTTTCTATTGGACCAATTACAAAGTCAATATCAGAATTTTCGATATCCATCCATGCAAGGTCACTTTCGTAATATTGATCACTTCTAAGTGCGATTGCTCTTAGCAATAAATACTTTTTGAAGCTCTCATTATCTGCGAATGCAGCAGCTTCTTCTATAGTTTTGGCAAGTTCCTCAATTTCCTTGTAGTAGAGATGATATGGGACAGCTTTCAATTCCATATCTTCTCTAATGATAACTGAATATTGGTCTTTGAATTGCTTTGCCTTATCGGGGTTATTCTGCAAAAATGATTCGAATTCTTCCTTTGTCATATCTTCTGGATAGAACCCACCAGTTTTGGGTCTAATTTCAGAGCCAAGTCCTACAAATCTCTTATTGTCATAAATCGGATCGTAAGGTCCGTAATTTATCAAAACATAGCTTAAAAAATCCTTTGCTTCGTTTGTACTAATTTTAGTTAGAGAATCTCGGATTGCAATTGCATCGTGAGATGATTGATACCAAAAAATTCTGTCGGCGATTTTTCCGGCTTCGGATAATTTTTGAATTAATTTAAGTTGATTTTCACTTAAATTTGATTTATCTACCGATAAATGGATTGGTGCATAAGCTCGCATTCTATCGATTACTAACTGATGTTGGGGAGAAATCTGTTCCTGGGTTTGCTCCATCTTTTTTTCCTGGCAAGAAGTAATTAAAATTAGTAGCAAGATAACATTTAATATTTTTTTTAAATTCATGCTAAACCTTTTTCATTTTTACAATTATTTATTATACCAAATTAATACCTATAAGTATGTTAAACAAATAAAATCGTAGAAAAATAAAAAATAATTAATAAAATTTCTTATTTTTAAAATTATTGTTGGAATATTAAAATAAATAAATAATGAAATCTACAACTTACAAATATTTGACTCTAATCTCCATCTGTTGCACCCTGTGTTTAGAACCAGTTTTTGCGAAAATTTTAACTTATCCATATTTGATGGGTGTTACAGATTCAAGCATCTATGTGATGATGGAAACTGATTCGCAAGAAGCTATCAAAGTTCTGTACAGATTATCGGGTGATTCTAAATTTAAGGAAGCAAAGACTAATTTTTATATTAAGACAAATAGTGAACCCCAAAACTTTGTTCATAGGGTTTTATTAAAGAATCTTAATTCTTCTTCAAAATATGAGTATAAGGTTTCCTATAATAATGAGAGTATAGACGGAAATTTTATTATGGCTCCCAAGAAAAAGGAAGCATTTAGATTCGCAGTATTTGGTGATTTGCGTTCCAATCCAAAAATGCATTCTAATATCAGCAATTTAGTTAATACCCATAACCCCCAATTTGTTATACTGACTGGCGATATTACTTTCAAACCAGATTATCAATTTTGGAAGGACGAATTTTGGGTTCCAAGCTTCTCAAATTTAGTAAGGAATGTACCTTTTATTAATGCAGTTGGAAATCATGAGGATTGGTCAGAAAACACGAAGGCTTTTTTGCAGGGTCCAATAATTGATGAACCCGATAATGGATATTATGCTATTAATTATGGTGATATTTTTTTCTTAGTTTTGAATACTGAGATTTCAGTTTCCAAAAATAGTCCTCAATGGAAATTTGCTAAAGAAAATTTAGAAAAATCCAAAAGTAAGCTAAAAATTGTAGTATGCCATATCCCGGCGTTTTGTGGCGGTGGTCATGGTGAAAATAAGAATATGAAATTAATGACAAGTGAATTATTCGAGAAAAATGGAGTTGATTTAGTTTTAAGTGGGCACTCTCATTTTTATCAAAGAAACTTTTATAACGGAATATATCACTTAATTCTTGCTGGTGGAGGTGCACCCCTATACAATGCCGAAATCAAAGATTATGTTCAAAAGACTGTAAAAGCCCATCACTTTGCAATTTTTGATTATGATGGAAATGTTTTAAAAATGAAAGTTTATGATAAAGATAATCAATTGATTGATGAGATGAATTATGATGGTGGAAGGAATTAATGATACCAAAATTAGAAGACATTAGACTCGCTTACGACAGAATTAAGTATCAAATTCACCGCACCCCTATTTTAAGTTCTCATTCAATTAATTGTATAAGTGGTGCGAATATTGTGTTTAAATGTGAAAATTTCCAAAAAGTTGGAGCCTTTAAATTTCGCGGTGCATCGAATGCTGTGCTTTCCTTAAATGATAGTGAAATCGGGAATGGTGTTGCAACTCACTCATCAGGCAATCATGCTCAGGCAATTGCACTTGCTGCGAAGATGCGGGGGATTGTGGCATATATTATCATGCCAGATAATTCACCTCAGGTAAAAAAAGATGCTGTTGCTGGATATGATGCACAGATAATTTTCTGTGAGCCCAATTTGAAAGCCAGGGAAATTGCTTTAAATAAAATTGTCCAGAAAACTAATGCTACTTTTATTCATCCATATAATAATTTTAATGTGATAGCTGGACAGGGTACTGCAGCATTAGAATTAATGGAGGACATACCGGATATTGATATAATTATGACTCCAGTTGGTGGTGGCGGTTTGCTAAGTGGAACGGCTATATGTGCTAAAAGTCTCAATGATAATATTCAGGTAATCGCCGGTGAGCCCAGTGGTGCCGACGATGCCTACCAATCATTCAAAACTGGAATTTTACAGGAATCAACTGCTCCAAATACTATCTGTGATGGGCTACTAACTTCACTTGGCAGTCTAACTTTCGAAGCTGTAAATTTATTTGTTGATGACATTTATACAGTTGATGATTATTATACTATAAGTGCAATGAAATTGATTTGGGAAAGAATGAAAATTATTGTAGAACCATCTGCATGTGTTACTTTGGGTGCTATTTTAAAATATAAGGAAAAATTTGAAGGGAAAAAAGTTGGTATTATATTATCTGGGGGCAACTTAGATTTGTCCAAGTTACCCTTTTGATTTATCAAAGTAAATTATTCCGATTGTAATGATTCCATAGAGCAATACCACCATCGAGGTTATATAATTTTTTGAAACCTTGCTGGCTGAGATAAGTGCAAAAATAACTGCTTCTACTCCCACTATGGCAATAAATAAGATAACTTTTTTCGGAATCTAAAGTTCCTATTTTAGCTATATCAGCTTGATTATAAAGATCTATATTTATATCATAGTTAAGAGACTGCTCATCGACTTCTTCTTTCGTTCTGCAATCTATAACAAGTAAATCGTTTATTTCATCAATTAGTAATTTTAGCTCGTTGGGCTTAATGTTTTTATAAGTTGGCATAATTTAATTTTTAAGATTATGATTTGATACGTTTTCAATTATTACCGCATAACCCTGCCCGACACCAATGCACATTGTACATAAGGCATATCTCTTATTTTGGGCGATTAATTCGTAAGTAGCTGTAGTAAGCAATCTCGCCCCCGACATACCCAAGGGATGACCCATTGCAATTGCACCACCGTTCGGATTAATTCTTTGGTCGTTGTCTTCCATTCCCCAACTACGAATGCAAGCTAAACTTTGAGATGCAAATGCCTCGTTCAATTCAATAATATCAATATCATCAAACTTTAAACCGGCTTTTTTGAGGGCTTTGTTTGATGCTTCTACAGGTCCAATGCCCATTATTTTTGGCTCCACACCCACTACAGCTGAAGAAACTATCCGTGACAAGGGTTTTAAATTATTATTTTTAATACCAAGCTCAGAAGAAATTATCAAAGCCGCCGCTCCATCGTTGATACCAGATGAATTGCCCGCTGTTACACTTCCATTGAGATTGAAAGCGGGCTTAAGTTTCGCAAGCCCATCCAATGTAGTTTGGGGACGAACAAATTCGTCGTTATTGAAAATGATTGAGTTTCCATTTTTTTGAGGAATTTTAACATCAATAATTTCTCTTGCGAATATTTGTTTTTGTTGCGACAAAGTTGCCTTCATTTGAGAATTGTATGCAAACAAATCCTGGTCTTCACGGCTAATTTGATATAATTCTGCAACGTTCTCTGCGGTTTCACCCATCGAATGAGTACCATACATATCATTGAGTTTAGGATTTGGGAACCTCCAGCCCATTGTAGTATCATAAAATTTGACATTGCGTGAAAAAATTGATTCTGCTTTTCCAATTACATAAGGTGCCCGTGTCATACTCTCAACACCACCCGCTATCACAAGTTCTGCATCGTTAGAATGTATAGCTCTTGATGCATGTATCACCGCCGACATTCCAGATGCACAAAGGCGATTGATAGTTTCACCTGGCACTGAAGCGGGCAATCCTGCCATCAACAAAGCCATTCTGGCAACATTCCTATTATCTTCGCCTGCCTGATTGGCACAACCAAAAATAACATCATCGAAATCCTGTGGATTAATGTTAGAATTTCGTTCTACAATTATCTGCATTACCAATGATGCCATATCATCGGGGCGATAATTTGATAATGAACCACCATATTTTCCAATTGGAGTTCTAATCGCATCTATTATATAAGCTGAATTCATTTATATGTGTATCCTAATTTTTATGTATTGTCGAATATTATGCAATTTAATTGATTGAATATAACCAATTTGAATAAAATGTTGAAAATCAATATATTAATCAAATATAAAAATTCGAACTAAATAAAATAAATTGTTGGTTAATTTTAGTCACTTGAATACTCTTAACCAAATAACTTTGTTAATTTAAAAATGGGGCGTACCGCTTAATAATTTTCTGAACATACTTGATAATCAATGCTAAAGTGTAATTCGAGAATTCTACTTAAGGAAATAAATATAAAATAGTGAAATTGGCAAATAAATTTCTAAAGTTAGAAAAGCTAAAAATTATTAGATGAAATCATTAGGAATTTACATAAAATTATTTTGGCATATAACTTGAAAATTAATTTTCGAATTAGTATTTTGATTAAAGAATTTATTTTAAAAGTACACATGGAGGTGGCTAATGCCTTTTGCAATAGGTGGTAATTCAAGGATAAGGACAAATACTCCTGCTGAGAACGCTTACAATGCCCTCGATACATCAAATCGTGATTTATCGCTGAGGCAGTTAAGGTTGTCAACTGGAAAAAGGATCAATAATGCATCTGATGATGTGGCAGGATATATTACTTCGCGGGCGCTTACTGCACGAAACAGTTCATTAA
>CAYUZZ010000155.1:0-5780 GCA_964449505.1 uncultured Hyphomicrobiales bacterium
CAAACGGTTGTTGATATTTCCGAACTGAAAACTAGGAAGATTGCCGAACTGACTTCATTAGCTAAATCACTCGGCATAAATGATTTTGCAGATTTATCAAAATCGGAACTTGTCAGGAAAATTGCCGACGCCCAAACACAAGTAGCACAAAAAGAGCAAGCGTTAGAGGGTTTAATATCAAGTGGTGGCGTTCTGGAGATACTCCCTGATGGTTACGGTTTTCTTCGATCTGTCAATTATAATTATCTTCCTTCACCAGATGATATTTATGTCTCACCATCGCAAATCAAAAGATTTAGTTTAAAAACAGGTGATTCGGTTAAGGGACAAGTTAGGCAACCTAAAGAGGGTGAAAGATTCTATGCCCTTATCAAGGTTGAAACAGTAAATTTTGGCGAACCTGAAAAAATACGCGAGCGAGTATTATTTGATAATCTTACTCCATTGTATCCCAATGAAAGACTTCATCTTGAAAAGTTGCCAAGTGAATATTCGATGCGAGTTTTTGATATGTTAGTCCCGATTGGTAAAGGTCAGCGTGGATTGATTGTGTCGCCACCCAAATCTGGTAAAACTATATTATTGCAACAACTTGCAAATAGTATTGCCTTCAATCACCCCGAAGCTGTTCTGATTGTATTATTGATAGATGAAAGACCTGAAGAGGTAACAGATATGCAGCGTGGAGTTAAAGCTGAGGTTGTTGCTTCTACATTTGATGAGCCACCCGAACGTCACGTTCAGGTGGCTGATATGGTGCTGGAAAAAGCCAAAAGATTGGTAGAAGCCAAGCAGGATGTAGTAATTCTTCTCGATTCAATTACCCGTTTAGCAAGAGCTCATAATACTGTAGTGCCTCACTCCGGTAAAATTTTGTCCGGTGGTGTTGATGCAAACGCACTTCATAAACCTAAGCGTTTCTTTGGTGCTGCCCGCAATGTAGAAGATGGCGGTTCGCTTACTATTATTGCCACTGCTTTGATTGAAACTGGAAGCCGCATGGATGAGGTTATTTTTGAGGAGTTTAAGGGTACTGGTAACATGGAGGTAGTTTTAGATCGTAAAATTGCTGACAGAAGAGTATTCCCTGCCATTGATCTGAACCGCTCGGGTACCAGACGCGAAGAATTGCTTTACGATCAGGATGAATTAAATAGAATTTGGATTTTAAGGAAAGTTTTATCGGAAATGCAACCTGTTGAGGGTATGGAATTCTTGCTCGATAGAATGAGATCTAAAAAAACTAATAGAGATTTCCTAATGTCGCTTAACAGTTAAATGAAATTATATTGTATTTTGATATTGATAATTAGAAGAGGCTGTCATTTTGTGACAGCCTTTTTAGTTATGTCGCAAAGGAATTACTCGATTTTAATTTTAAGTATTGAATAATCATCTTCCAAATATTCTTGCCCAACCATATTCAGAGCAAATTTATATAGTGTGTCGAGTTTTCTTCCTGATAATTCTATTTCATTATAAATTAAATCTTTGAACTCAAGAAAAGTGTACATTTTGCCGTCAAGTTGAGAAAGTTCAAATACACCATCTGAGAAAATATAAAAGCTGGTAGGACTGGTTAATTCTATTTCATTAAAGTAAAATTCGGTTTTGAGTGATGCACCAATGAAAATTGTTTGTGCCTCGAGAAGTTTCAACCCATCGACAGACACCATAATAATCGGTGGATGCCCAGCAGAACTATATCTTAATTTTTTGGTACTGAAGTCATAAACACAATAGACCATAGTGAAAAACATATCTCTGTAATTTTCCATTTGGAAAATTTTGTTGAGTGCAGTCATTACTTCATCAGGTTTTGAAAAATCAACTTTGGGTAGTGTTCGGTTTTGTAAAATATTGAGCACTTGCAGGGAGTGTAATGCCGGTCCAATTCCATGACCACTTACATCTAACAGGTAGAATGCAAACTGACTTTTGCCAAGATAATTATATCCAAATGCATCACCACCAAGATCGCGAGATGGAACAAATATCCAATCGCTTGTAACCTTTCCTTCTTTAATTGGTATGGGGATAAGTGAGAGTACATATTTCGATGCCAAATTGAGCTCTTTGTTGATGGTTGCAAGTAATGCTCCTTTTTCTTTGTTCAGTGTAAGTAGCATATCATTCTGATTGTTCAGTCTCAAGTTTAAATGATTTAGCTCATTATTGGTATATTCTAATTTGGTGTTAACTTTTTTTAAAGTATCGTTGAATAGCTTTTTCTGTCTGTAACTCCAGTAAACTGCACCTGCCGCTATTATAATCACAACTGTTAAACCAATTAACAGGTATATTATGTTAAGTAATAATGAGAACTCCCTTTCTTTCGCCGAAAGCTCGTTCATTAAAAGTATATTGCCGTTTGATAGATTCAGGTTTTCTATTAGTATTTGTTGATTCCGTGCTTTTAAACTGTCAATTTCTTTCATATATTCATCGATTCGTTCACGATGTATGCCAGTTTTTCTGGCATAATCTATTGCCTGCAGAAGGGAATCAATTTTCAACTTATTATGATTGTATTCAACGCTATTTTTATGGACAGTATTTTTATTGTTATCTACCATGCCCTTCAGTGTATTCAGGTATTTAACTACTTTTGGTATTTTGATTACAGGAAAATCATCTTTTACTAAATCAATATAATTTTGTAATGAATCTACTGTTTTTAGCATCTTGGCTAAGCTTTTTTCTCTATGAACTGAATCAGCAGTATTCCTTTTATCTTCGAAATTTGATTGTTGTTCTTTATTTGATTCTGAATGAGTATTTTCAAGCTTCAAACTATCTACTGAATTTCTAAGTTTGCTTATCTCTTTCAAGTACAATTCAGTAGTTTTCAATTCAATCAGATATTCACCAGGATTTTTTCCCATTGAATATGCCAGAAATGTATATTCAGGTTTTATATCAGGTCCATAAACAATAGATACGCTCTCGCCGGATTTTATATGTTCTATCTGCCCTGCTTTCTTGAAAAGAATTAGCCTTGAATTTCTTTTCTCATCAGCCTGCGACATGGCAAGTTGTTGAAAAAGTAGGATTATTATTATGAATTGGAATAGTTTAATCATCTATACTGGTTTATCTGTTGCAAATAATATATGGAACAATATTCAGGTAATCTGTTTGTTTAAAATTCTTGTATCTGTCATCGAATGCCATTAAGTGGTCGGAGTAGCAATCCGATTGAACTCTAAAGTATTTTTCTTGCAAGTATGGCTCTGTATATATTTTGATAGAAACATTCTCAACTTGATTTTTATGTAGGTATTTCAATACTTTTTCTGCTTCATTTTTATCTTTTGTGCTTATATACATTATCACGAAGCAATTACAAATCTTTCCAGTATTTTTATTCTCTTCCAATATCATTTTGTTAAAATCATCTCTTTCTTTAACGATTATCAAGCTATCATTTGCCTGCCGTTCCAATTCATCTTTCAGTTCTTTCATACTTTTTTCGTTTGCCAGCTCTGCCAATTTTTTGGCTTGCTGTTCTTTTTTTAGAATTTCCTGAATCTTATTACTTTCCAAATCTGCAATTTCTTTCTGTTGCTTCAATTTATCAATTTCACTTATGTCTTTCTCATTCTTATCATTGTCTAAATTTTGCATAGTAGCGTTGTCAATATTTTTATAACTTGAATAATAGATTGATAAGCCAATTTTGATACTGAAGGTTCTCCAATTTAAATCTCTAATCATAGGTGTTAGAATATATTCTATTCCTAACTCTGGTTTAAGTATAAAACTTTTATTAATATTTAGTGGTATTTCAAAGCCGATATTGAATTGGGTTAGGAATTGAATTTTATTTAAATCTGGTAATGGTCCACTAATTTTGTTCCTCGTATTTTCTCCGGTATCCATCCCATTGGAATCAAGAAATGTAATATTTGCCTTAGGTGAGGAAATTTTTTCAATTTGATTGAAATGGGAATTCAAATAATATGCTCCACCAACAAATAAAGAAATCATGAGTCTATCATAAATTTTATAGTTAACTCCAGCCATTAAATTAACATTCGAAAAATTAACATCTATAATATGCTCGAATTTGCCTTCTACAGGAAACCCATTTACTCCAAAAATCTGGGGTTCTGAAGAATTAAAACTACCTTTTGCAAATGATATTGATGCCCTCGATTCTAAGGAAAAAGAGGGGAATATGAATTCATAAATTCCACCAATTGAAATTGCTGAGCCATTTCCATCGTCAAATTGTGGACAGCAATTTGGAATTCCAGGCAAACGCTGAAAGTCTGCTTGATAAAATTGGGGATTGAATGATGCAAATGCCCCAATCTTATTGAAATGTTTGACCAAATTATCATCTTGTGAAATTAAAGAGATATTATTTAGTGCTATGAAGATAAAAAATGATATAATCAATAATAAATTTGTACTCTTATAAAAGTGTTTAATCCCTTTCAATATTCGAGTATTTGTTAGAATATTATTTTTCATATTGTTACTTCGATAATATAATTTTATTGCTACTTACCGAAGTTCCGCTTTGCAATTTTACAAAATATTCGCCATTCGAAAATTCATTTACATAGTATGTAAATTGATAATACCCCATTTTGAGATGCTTACTTAAAAACAATTTTTCAACAACACCATTATTGTTAATCAATTCAAGTTTAATGTCTTCATCATTTCCCACAAAAATTTCAATATTTAATTCTCTGGAAGCCGGATTAGGGTTTATACTTAGTATTTCGCTTGCTAAGGTAGATGTAATTAATCTTGGACCTCCATCGTAGCAAATACCAAGCATAGAAAATAATCCCGTTCTAACTTTAGTATTTAGTTCAGGAATTCCATTGATTCGAACCCTATCCAAGGTTATTGTTGAAGTTTCTGCATCACCAAGCATTGCCATAAATGGTAAAGATGCAATAATATTTTCCGTTATATAATTTGTATCAAGATTTAGATTAAGGTATCTCTTGCCTTTTACTACGGCACCTTTATCGTCACCAAGAGGAAATAACATGGAAGAATTGCAAACTAATGTTGCGGAAAGTTTTGAAATATTCGACTCATAAAATTTCTTGTTTTTCAGCATTCTGATATTCAAAAAGAAATTATCACCAGAGTAGGCAGATATAGTATCTATTGAAAATACTATAAAATCAGAATTATTTTCAAAAGAAAATGGTTCGCTACTTTCAGAATAACAAGCGAATTGATTGGTAACACGCACCGTATAGTTACCGTCAATTACCGGAGTAATGGCATTAAGGGTATCTGGCAAAGATACACCATCGAGGAACCATAGATTACCGTATTGTGAATCAGAAATCAGTTTGCCATTTGTCACACTTATAGATGGCTTTGGGGGTGCTGGATTAATGGTAACGGAAATTTCTGATGAGTCTTGACATTGTGAAAGATTATCAATGATAATTTTCAATTTCCCTGTGCCAGGTGCTTCCCAACGGATAATAACAGTTCCTTGATTATCTTTGCCTATAATTGTTCCGAGGTTAACACTCCATTTGTAGTTGTATCCTGGATTTTCATTGATTGAATAAGTCTCCTGATACGCAGTGCAACTATTTCCAGCACCAGTTATTTCGGGTTTGATTCGATTAATAATTGTCAAATCACTAAGATTGTCGTAACTTTTGTATTCTGGTGATGTAGATACTATTCTGATTCTATAGTTTGTACCATTCTGAATATCATCAGGTATTCTTACGGAAATATCCCCAGAATTATAGATTTTATTGAGCCAATTACTATGTTTTCTGCATCAA
>CAYUZZ010000156.1:0-5718 GCA_964449505.1 uncultured Hyphomicrobiales bacterium
CGGTATTTGCGTATATAACAGTATATATAGCTTTCTTTACCCTTTTTTCTCTTATCATTAAACAGATAGAACTTTATATTCATCAAACTTTCCTTAAAATTGTTGATATGTGATTCTACTTACGATTTACTTACAATTTTGTTTTAACTTGTGTGAATACAAGGTAACCCGAGTGCACTCGATTATTTGCACTTATGGTGCAACCGTTATATTTAGTTAACACTTAGTATCATAAGTGATTGATTTATATAGAGTTAGGTAGTCCTCTCGGGACCACAATCATTTCGCCTAAATCTTTACTGCAATTAACTTCAAAATGATTAGGAAAATAGTATATATATATATAAAATATTTAATTTAAATTTTAAACAAAAAATACTATCTCGCCTTATTTTTCAGGTAATCTATCGCAATCGAAGCTGCAGTTTTGCCAGAAATTGAGGCACTTTCTATTGTAGCGGGCAACCCGGTATTAGTCCAATCTCCAGCAATTAACAAGTTGTCATATTCTGTTAGGTTTGAGGGTCTTAACCTTTCAATTTCTGGAGTAATTTTCAGGGTAGCCAATTTTTCTTTAATTATTCTGGCATGTAGAAGATTGTGATTTTTCATTTTGGGAAATCTTTCAATTATTTCCTTTACTGCTATTTCTATTATTTGGTTATTGGTTTTGTTCATCATCTCGTTGGCTGCACTGATTACTAATGTAATAAAAGTAGGGTATTCCTTATTATCTGATTTAAAAATCTTTCTTCGATTAAATATCCAATGAAAATTAGAATCGATGAAAGCAGCGAATTCAAAACCAAACTCTCCCCCATCAAACCATAAATAAACCGATAT
This sequence comes from uncultured Hyphomicrobiales bacterium, assembly GCA_964449505.1. Lineage (GTDB taxonomy): Bacteria > Bacteroidota > Ignavibacteria > Kapaibacteriales > UBA2268 > JBDHXE01. The sequence continues at coordinate 844 of CAYUZZ010000156.1, forward strand.
GATAGGTGAATACTCAAAAGAATTTATAGATTGATACAATTTACTATTTTCTAAGGCATAATGTTTAATCAATTCATTACCTTGAACACATGAAATATATACCTTTGAGTAAATTTTTTGTTCTTTATTTGTTAGAATGCAAGTAACTTTTTGATTTTCAAAAAATAATCTTGACAGTTTTGTGTTAGTGAGAAGATTACCATATTTTTCAATTTTTTCGCTGAATGGGAATATTAATTCAGACAGTCCTTTGGTTGGTATTATCATTTTACTATTAAATGAATTGCTTAGGAATGCCTTTTTTAAAACAACAATCAAAAGTGAAGCTGGTGCATTTTCTGGAATGTTATTAAGAGTTGCCAATATAATTGGCTCCCAAAATAATTTTACTACAAAATCAGATTGATTATATTTTTTTAAAAAGTCCAGGCAGTTTGAATCTTTATATTTTTTTTCATCTATAAACCTAATTAGCACAAACAGCTTCAACAGGTGGAGTTTATTCAAAAAATCAAAGCCTTTCATACCAAGAATTGCAGAAAAATACCCTAACCTCCCAGTCAAATCCGAGTGTAACAGATATTGTTTATCATTCGAAAGTATCCTTAGGTCAAGATTATTTTGAAGATTGAGAAACTGATAAGTATCCAATTCCTTTAATAAATTAAGGAATTCGGTATAAGCTCCCATCAGCAGGTGCTGACCATTATCCAGTATATCACCTGTTTTTTTGTCAACGAAAGAATTAATCCTACCGCCGATTTGTTCTCTTGCTTCTATTAAAACAACTTTATATCCGCAATTAATTAAATGGTCTGAAGCAACAATTCCAGCTACTCCGCCACCAATGATACACACATCACTATCGTATTTCATCTGGTCAGTCATTGAAAAACTTCGAGTACATATATAGGACTATCTTATTAAAATTCTTGTTCAATTTATTTACGGAATACTGTATATCATCATTATCGTTATCTTTGTCGGTGATTTTGTTAATGTCTGAATGAATTTTAAGAATTAATTTAAAAAGGTTGATCAAAAATCTACTCCTTTTTCCATATTTTGATTCAAGAATACTATCAGCAGAAATTTTAGAGCTGTAAATAAATCTATTGCATTGTTCTATCTCGGATTTTTTATATTGATAATCATCTTTTAGAATTTTGTAAATAGCTTCTTCGTGAAGTAAATTTTGGCTAAGATAATTGTAATATAGTTCTGTAATCAGTAAAGCTGTTTTATCAAGTTTTGACCCGAATGATTTAATATAAAAAATCTTCAGATTAATTGATATGTTGTAAAGTAATTTTTTCATTTAAATTAGATGTTTAATTACGATTAATTTATCTTTAACTAAATCATTGATGGAATATTTTACGCCACTTACTCCAAATCCGGAGTAATCAGAACCACCGAATGGCATCCAATCAACTCTAAATGCAGTTGAATCATTAATTATTACGGCTTTGGAATTAATATTTCTACTGAAAGTAAGTGCCAAATTAATATCATTGGTATAAATTGCATTCTGAAATGCAAAAGGTGTTGCATTGCACTCTTCAATAACATTTTGGATATTGGTATATTTGTTAATGTTGATTACGGGTCCAAAAATTTCAGAATTCATTATTCTCATACCGTAATTTGTGTTTGATAATAAAGTTGGCTCTATACAGTTATTACCTAAATAATTTCCACCAATCAATTTCTTTGCCCCCAAGTTGACGGCTTGGTTTATTTGAGCTAATATATCTTCAACTTTTTGACTTGTAATTATTGGACCTACATCAGTATTTTCATTTTGTGGATTGCCAGTTACAATCTTACCTGTTTTTTCAATCATCAATTTCACGAAAATATCATAAACATCTTGATGAATAAATACATTCTGCGTAGAAACACAAACCTGTCCAGCATGGTAAAAACCGCCCTTAATAATGCTATCAGCTGCATAATTTAAATCACAATTCTTATCCACAATTGCAGATGCAGTTCCTCCATGCTCAAGTGAATATCCAACACCATTTGCAATTAATTTTGGTATTTTCCATCCAACAGTTGCATTGCCAATGAATGAAACAAATCTCAACCTTCTATCAGAGATTATTTTTTCGGTTTCAATGCCTGTTAACGGAAGTACCGATAATGCTTCTTCTGGAAAACCAGATTGTAGTATATAAGAGCATATTTGATAACACGAAAGAGGAGTTTTTTCTGATGGTTTCACAATAATCGAATTACCTGCAGCTATCGAAGTAGCAACTTGATGGCAAATTAAATTAACGGGATGATTGAATGCAGAAATAGCTAATACAGGTCCTATGGGCTCCTTTATAGTGAAAGATATATGGTTTTGCGAGTTCGGAGCTCTATCCATAGTAATTTGTTCCCCGTTGATTCTGAGTGCTTCGTCTGCGGAAAACTTCACGGTATTAACAGCTCTTGCAGTCTCTATTCTTGCATCTTTGAGTGGTTTGCCACCCTCTGTCGCAATTTGAAGTGCCAATTCTTCTGAATTCTCATTAATAAGCGAAGCAAGTTTGTGCAATATTTCAGCACGACGGTAAGCTGGCATTTTTTTCATTTTTTGATTGAAAGCATTTTCAGCATTCATAAATGCTTTCTCAATTTCATCAGCTGTAGGTTTGATGATAGTGGCGATTAATTCCTGCGAAAATGGATTTATCAGGTCTAAAGTAATTGCACTTTTGTTAGTAGCTCCTGCGATAATTAATTCAAGATTTTCTTTCATAATGTTCTCCAGTTATAGGTTAATCTGTTTTATTACTTCGAAAAGCAATTGCCTCTCTATGGTTTCATCTATTTTCGAATTGTTAAGTAAATCTCTTAATTGAATTTCGAATGTAACACCATTTGTTACAGAAATTCTTGATGACAAATTTAACATTCCCCTTGCTTGATAAATTGAATTATCAGGTTCGTCAAATTGGAAATTATATTCCATATTGAGTGAGGCAAATTTTGCAATAGATTGCTCTAATCCCAAAATCAAATTTAAAGAACGCTCATCAGAATTATTTTCAAATGAATAGTTTAGACCTGTGTGTAAGCCAATATATCCAAGGTTCCAATTGAAGCTTTTGGACAGAACCATAAACACGCCAGGTGATAATACTTCAAATCTATTAATATCATTTATATAATTTGAGGCACCTTGATTAGAAAAACCTATTGCTATTGCAGGTAAAATTTTTGATTCCCCTGTAACTCTAAATTTAACAGAAATTCCAGGGTATTTCTGAAATTCGATTGTTCCAAGACCAATAATATTATTCCCTGAATAGGATAAACCAATATTTATGAAATAATAGGGAGAATATTCACCCTTCAGACTAATGGCACCATATTTGTAATAACCCAAGTCTAAGCCCAAATTTTTTAAGGGCAACATGCCTGCATTCGGAAAGTCAACAATTCTACGTGATTCGTAAAGATAATTACTCCCAGCTGACCCTTGAGACAAAATAAGATTAATATTTAGTGAATAAATAATTAAAATCAGATAAAATTTAAAATACTTCTTTGTCATAAAAAAATAAAATTATAATTTAGAATATTACTAATTTACGAGAAAAAAAATTGTTACAATATTATTTTTATTTAAGTTTATTTATTTTGTTATTTTTTAGCGCTTGCAGCACCACTGATACAGAAAAAACTAATTCTAATTTTCCCGAAATAATGGAATTGACTGGAAAATTTGACACAATTGAAGATGGTTTTGCAAAATTTACCTTAACAGCAAGAAGAATTAAAGCAGTTGATGACGAATACCTGCCAAGCTCGGAGAATTTCAGGGTAGAAATTTTCAGCGAAAAGGGACAAATGGTTTGGAATTCCTCAAAAGGTCAGAATTTCTTTATGGTGATAAGTGATTTGGAACCTAAAAAAGAAGGCGACTCCAAAACTTATGAAATAATTTGGAATTTCAACAATAATGATAACAAAAAAGTTAAACTCGGCAAGTATTTTGCTTATTTAATAATTCCGTCAAAACCGGAGAATTACAAATGTAGAATCGAATTCGAGATAAATTAATGAATCACGAAAAGTTTATAAAAAGATGTTTCGAGCTTGCAAAATTAGGTATCGGAAATGTAAGCCCTAATCCTATGGTAGGTGCGTTAATTGTAAGGGATAATGAAATCATATCCGAAGCTTATCATCAAAATTTTGGTGGTCCACATGCAGAAGTTAACGCTATTAAAAATGCTAATTTGAGCGATTTTTCAGATTGCATCTTATATGTTAATCTTGAACCTTGCAACCATTATGGCAAAACGCCACCTTGTACTGATTTAATTATTGAAAGTAAATTCAAACAGGTAGTAATTGCTACCGAAGACCCAAACCCATTAGTCAAAGGCTCAGGTATTAAAAAATTAAAAGACAATGGGATTGAGGTTATAAGTGGCATTTGCTATGATGAAGCCGTCTATTTGAATCGTTTTTTCTTTAAAAACCAGATTGAGAATACTTCATTTATCATTACCAAGGTGGCACAATCTTTAGATGGCTGCATCGCAATGAATAATGGTGAGTCACGATGGATTTCTAATGAAAAATCGAGAACTTATACCCACGCAATACGCAGCTATGTTGACGCCGTTATGGTAGGTCGTAAAACTATCCAAAAGGACAACCCTCATCTAACCACGCGGCTTGTTGATGGCAAAAACCCAAAGAGAATCGCATTAGACACTAATTTAAGTTTACCCTTGGATTTAGACATTTTTAAGAATGATGATAGAGCTAATACATTTGTTATTTGCAGTGTTAATTCGTCAACTTCCCGAAAAGCCGATATTCTAAAGTTAGGTGGCATTAAAATCATTCCTGTTGAAACCGAAG
>CAYUZZ010000157.1:0-5692 GCA_964449505.1 uncultured Hyphomicrobiales bacterium
ATTTTATGTATTATAACAATATGGAAGACGTAATAGAACAAAAATACAAGGATATTGATGAAATCAGAAAGGAATATACTCATATTGTGCAAGCATTTAAAAATTCACAATTTTCCCCAGAAATTCTTAATGGATTGTCCCGTGCACTTGATGATTTTGGTGACAACCCTATAATTATTAGAAGCTCGAGCTTACTGGAAGATAGAATTGGAGCAGCTTTTGCTGGTAAATATAAAAGTTTGTTTTTAGCAAATCAGGGTTCTAAAAAGCAAAGACTGGAAGATTTATTAGATGCGATTTCTGAAGTATATGCCTCTACTTTTGGACCTGACCCCATCGGTTACAGGACTGAAAGAGGGCTTCTGGATTTTAATGAAGAAATGGGAATCCTGATTCAAGAAGTGGTTGGTCAAAAAGTTGGAAAATACTTCTTCCCTATTTTTGCCGGTGTTGCATTTAGTCATAACGAATTCCGTTGGTCCCCTCGTATTAAACGAGAAGAAGGATTGGTAAGATTAGTAGTTGGTTTGGGTACTAGAGCTGTTGACCGCGTTGGCAATGATTTTCCAATTCTAATTTCGCCAGGTAACCCCAATCTACGAGTAAATCAAACATTCGAAGAAATCGTAAATTATTCTCCCAAATATGTCGATGTGATTGATTTGGAAAAAAATTCTTTTGAGACTATGCAGTTGAGCGTTATGATAGATGAAGTTGGTAATAATTTCCCAATGATTAACGACATATTCTCAATCATCGATGGAAATCACGTAAAAACTCCAGTAGGACTAGGTATAGATACTAAACGTGACGATATTGTAGTAACTTTTGACAAATTAGTTCATAAAAAAGAATTTATTGAACAAATAAAAGCAATGCTATTCGAACTTACAGACAAATTTGGTAGTCCTGTTGATGTCGAATTTGCTCACGATGGTAAAGATCTTTATCTTTTGCAATGCAGACCACAATCCTCCGCATCAGAAAGTCAATCAGCAGTTTTACCAAATAACGTAACCAAGAGCCTTACCTTGTTTACTGCTACTAAATACATTTCCAATGGTAGAATTCCAGATATAACTTATATTGTTTATGTAGATCCAGTAAAATATAAAAACATTAAAGAATTAAAAGACTTACTCGATATTGGGCAAGCAATTGGACTACTCAACAAAAAGCTTCCTAAAAAATCCTTTATCCTTATGGGTCCAGGACGCTGGGGCAGCAGAGATGATATTCGACTTGGCGTAAAAGTAACTTATTCAGATTTACATAATACAGCCGTTTTGATTGAAATTGCAAAAACTAATGAGAATTATACTCCAGATTTATCTTTCGGAACACACTTTTTTCAGGATTTAGTCGAATCGGGTATAAAATATATTCCGCTCTATCCAGACGAAAGTCAGAATTTTCTTAATGAGGATTTCTTGTTGAATTCCGAAAATACATTAAGCAGGTTTTTACCGGAATATGAGCATATTGCTGATACTCTGAGAGTTATTAATGTTAGAGAAGTTACTTCTGGTTATATCTTGAAAATATTACTAAATGCCGATGATGAGAGAGCATTAGCATATTTTACTGATAGAAATACAGCTGTAAATTACATAAGTGGTGGGACAGAAGTTCTAGCGTCTTATTCTTCATTCGACGAGCCATTGCAATGGAGAAAGAGAATGGCTGAAAGCATTGCTTTAAAAATTGATAAGGATAGATTTGGTGTTGAATCTGTTTATCTTTATGGTACGGTATTCCTTGAAACTGCAGGTCCAAATTCCGACATTGATTTACTAGTTCACTTCGAGGGAGACGACCAACAAAAACGGGATTTGATGCTTTGGTTCGAGGGTTGGAACCATTGTTTAAGTCAATTGAACTACAATAGATCAGGATTTTCGGTTGATAATTTTTTAGATGTGACATTTATTTCTTCGCAGGATTTTAAAGAGCAAAAATACTTTGTTGATATGATTAATCCTGAGAATAAATCATCTTTGCGATTAAGACTAAAAAATGAGAAAATCGGTTGATAATTATAATTGCTGCAACATTTTTCTGGCTATTGGTACAAATTGGCTTTCAGGATAACTTGCTATCAATTTCTGATATGCTAGTTTTGCTTCTACAATCTTGCCAAGTCTCATGTAAGATTCTGCATATTTAAGTTGGGATTCAGCAGTAAAATTGGAGTTATTATTGCTTACTACATTTTGATAGTTGGATAGAGCATGTTTGTAGTCACCACTTTGAAAAAATGATTCCGCTAGATAAAATGCAATTTCTGATTGATTCTTTTTACTTGTTTCACTTAACTTAGCTTCTGATAGTAATTTGATTGAATTTTGATAATTACCCTTATGGAATTCTGATATTCCTTGTTGCATTGTAGGGTTTTCCTGAAGCTTTATTGTTTGATTGTCCAGAACGTCAGTCTTGACAGCTACTTGTTTGGGAGCGATTTTCTTTCTTTTGGGTATTGACTTTTTTGTTAAATAAGTTTCTTTTTCTGCTTGGTCCATAAGTTTTTTGGAAGCAATATTATCCTTTTTGTCAATTATATTATCAGCTTCAAATAATAATTCCTTTCTCGAACTTTTAATTATAGCACCTGAATTTCCTATTTCTGGTTCACTAATGTTTTTATCGTAAAGTAAATCAATATCATAGGATATTTTACTGATTTTTTTTTCTATTATTTCCAATTTATCAACTATAGAGTCCAATCTATTGTCTGATATGTTTTGCTTTTGTTCCAGCATTTCAATTTGTGCCTTGATAGAGGGTATTATTGATTTTTGCTTTTCCTTAGAAATAGCGGATGTGGGATAGTCCGAAATTGAATTTTGAAGTGATTCTTCACCCTTAGTATCGTTTGGAGAGGGGTTCAATTTTTTATCAAACTCTCTAATATTTTTCAGATGCAAAGCATTATTTTCATTGTTATTTTTTTCCTCCAAATTTTTAGAATTATTTTTGTTTAAAGTGCTTAAACCTCCATTTCTAATACTTTTCATACCAGAGCATGCAAATAGTGATGTTGATAATATGACTAATATTATCCAACTGCACAAATTTAGACATTTATTTTTCTTCAAATAAATTATTAAATTATTCATTATATCGTTCCAATCCGTATTTTTGATTAATCTATTATACATAATAGAGTAATTTACAATATACGTGCCACTAAATTTGGAATATTATGAAAATACTTGTAATCAATTGGCAAGATATTAAAAACCCTTTGGGTGGGGGTGCAGAAGTTCATGCACACGAAATTTTCAAACGCATTGCCTTGATGGGACATGATGTTACTTTTTTTTCATGTAAAGTTGATGATTTGCCGAATGAGGAGGTTGTTGACGGAATTAAAATCATAAGAAAAGGAGGGAGAAATACTTTCAATTTTGTAGTTCCATATTGGTATTATAAAAAATTCAGTCACGAGAATTACGATATTATCGTTGATGATATAAACAAAATTCCTTTTTTTACTCCACTATTTATTAAAGAACCAATCGTAGGTATCAGCCATCATTTCTTTGGGAAAAGCATTTTCAAGGAAACAAATCCAATTTTCGGGTTATATGTTTTTCTATCTGAATATTTAGTAAATCAAATTTATCCATCTATTAATTTTGCAGTTGTATCAGAGAGTACTTTGCAAGAATTTATCAACAGAGGTTTTAGCAGGAATAAATTTACTCTTGTTTATAATGCTTTCGATAAGGAGAATTTTCCTATGAGGGTAAGTCACAAAAACACTTTCCCTACAATAACTTATTTCGGTAGGTTAAAAAAATATAAATCGGTCGATCATTTGTTCATTAGCTTTGCTAAAATCATAAAAGATTACCCTGAAGCAAAACTCGAAATTATTGGTAAAGGTGACTTTAGACCCTATTTAGAGAAGTTATCTGATACTTTGGCAATTAAAGATAGGGTTACTTTTCATGGTTTTGTTGATGATAACGAAAAAATCGAGTTATTGTCAAAGTCGTGGATAGTTGTTAATACATCAATGAAAGAGGGTTGGGGAATTACAAATATTGAGGCAAATGCATGTGGTACCCTTGTAATATCTTCCAATGTTGAGGGATTGAAGGATTCCGTTAAAGTTGATACATCAGGACTGCTTTATACTTATGGTGTTACTGATGAATTAGCACATAAATTAATAAATCTAATTGAAAATGCTGAACTTCGGATGAAACTAAGTAATGGTGCAGTTCTTTGGGCTGATAATTTCTCATGGGAAAAATCAGCCGCTGTGATGATTGAATTGATGGAAAGGACGATTAGAGAAAAAAGGAAATAGGAAATAGAGCTCTTTTTCTTTAATTAATGTGTTACTCTATACAATCATCATAACTCATTTTTTTTGAATGAACATTAACTTTCTGAAGCAAGGGGTTGTCCATCAGTGCAAATTTATTGTCATTATATTCACATAAAACTTTCGTAATCTATCTTTTATTTTATTAGATGGGTTATTTTTCTTACTTTTGTAGCGGTTATGACTAAAAATTTTAATTTTTTAATCAATAAAAAAGGAAAAAATATGACTAAAGATTTTTTAATGGTAAGTGATTTTTCAACTCAGGAGATCCACGACACATTCTCGATTGCACTGGATATGAAGAAGGACAGACGCAAATACTCAAAAGCCCTTGATGGCGAAACACTTGCGTTAATTTTCGAGAAGCCTTCCTTAAGAACCCGCACAACATTTGATGTTGGTATTCAGCAGCTTGGGGGTTATTCAATTTATTTATCCCCAGCAGAAATCAACCTTGGCAAAAGAGAATCTGTATATGATGTGGCAAAAAATCTTGAAAGAATGGTTCAGGGAATCATGATACGTACTTTTGGGCATGATATAGTAGAAAATATGTCTAAATTTGCTTCCATTCCAATTATAAATGGCTTAACAGATTATTCACACCCTTGTCAAGCTATGGCAGACTTTCTAACAATTTTAGAAGTAAAAGGAAAATTAGAAGGTTTGAAGGTGGCTTATGTAGGTGATGGCAATAATGTGGCTCATTCATTAATGGATGCAGGTGCAAGATTGGGTGTGAATGTTTCTATTGGTTGCCCCTCAGGATATGAACCCAATTTGAATGCATGGAGACTTACTACCGAAATAGCCAAAGAAAACGGTTGTGTAATTGAAGTTACCAATAATCCTTTCGAGGCAGTAAAAAATGCTGACGTTGTATATACTGATGTATGGGCATCAATGGGCCAGGAATCTGAAGCTGCGGAAAGGAGAAGAATATTTATGCCATATCAAGTCAATTCCAAATTGATGACTTCAGCGAAAGATGATGCAACATTCATGCATTGCTTACCTGCACATAGGGGTGACGAGGTTACTGATGAGGTAATTGATGCTCCAAGTTCGGTAGTTTTTCAGGAAGCAGAAAACAGATTGCATGCACAGAAAGCAGTTATGTACCAATTAATGAAGAGCAGATAATGTCTAAAAAAGCACTGATAGCAGTGGGCGGCAATTCTCTTATCCGTGCAGGTGAAAGGGGAACAATTGATGAGCAATTCCATAACGCCAACGAAACCGCAAAGGCTATTGTAAAAATGCTGAAATTGGGATGGCATGTGGTGGTTACTCATGGGAATGGTCCACAGGCTGGTGCTGCGTTAATTCGTTCAGAAAGAGGTTCGAGCG
>CAYUZZ010000158.1:0-5678 GCA_964449505.1 uncultured Hyphomicrobiales bacterium
TTGAACACCTGAAAGGACACAAACACACCAAATGAAAATACTGGAACAAAAACAGGAACATTTACTGTTGAACTTACACAAGCAGGAGAATATATCAAAAGAGCCGATAGATATGAAGATGCATTAGGTAACCTAATTCCTAGATTGATAGATGTTCAAAGGCCAATACAAGAGAAATACCTTGCTCCCGGAGAGATACAAAGAGTAACATATGAGAGGATCTCACCATCAAGAAGACAACCAAGTGGAACAAATGAATTACATAGAACAGGAGATATGTTATTTAATTTATACTATAAAATTATATTTTGTTTACCCATTTTTTTAATAATTCCAGTAATATTGCCATCGATGATTGGATTTGAATAATATCATTCTTGTCAACACTTTCCAATATATTTTTATGGAGCTGCCTGTAATTCTGATGAAGATTCTTGATTAATGGTTTGGCTTTTGGCAGCAATTTTACAATAATATTTCGCTTATCGATATTGACAGGGATTCTTATTAAAAGTTTTTTATCTTCCAATGAAGTTAAAATATGCGTTATTCTTCCTGAAGTTAATTTTAATTTTTCTCTCAACTCTTTAATTGAATAAGTATCAGTTATAGTAAAAAGCATTAATAACCTAACCTCGGATGGAGATAGATTAAAACTTGCTGCAAAGTAATCTTCTTTAACATTACAATTGCGGGTAAGTTCACAAATCATTTCCGCTAACACTTCATATTCGTTTTTTGCTTTTAACAAAATAATCAAATCTCATATTACTTTATACTCTAAAGTAATAAATCTTTGTAACATGAACAAAACAATATTTTAAAAAAAGTGAATAAAAAATCATTTTGTTGTTTTCCATACTCAAAGTTTCATATATTTCGTTAATAAACATAAGTATTTGATTGATAGCTTTATTCAATGATCATAACCACCAAAAACCGTTCAAGAATAATTCTTGAACGGTTTTCAATGATTTGCAAATTCGAATGTAATGAAGGTTTATAACACTGGTGTTCTTATTCTTTAATAAGTAAGCTAATAACAATACCAAAAACAACATGCCCAATGATACTGCCCACCATCATCAGGAGCATATCACCTTCTATACTTGGAATATTGAGCATCATCCCCATCAATGCCATATTTATTTGGGCAAATACAAAAACTATCATACCGAAGATAAAACCTTTAGTTATAGCATTTGTAATTTTTCTGAATGGCTTTATCAAAAGGAACGAATAAGCAATTCCAAAAACTATGCCTATCATAAAGTGCATAATCCAACCCAATAATTGTGGTATATTCATCATTGAAGATAACATTTCTGCAGGATTCATTTTTGGTAATCCCATAAAGGGTGCTACATACATTATAATGGTCATTGCTGCAGTTGCAATTATGCCTGCAACAAGCGATTTAATTATCTTATTTTTCATAATTTTCTCCAAATTTCTTTTATAAATTATTTTTTTTCAAATAGAGTAACATAAAAAACTAATTGTCAATACATAATCACATATACATTCTGAACGGAGAAATTATCTATTTCTGTCTATAATAATTTTTTCTACTTTGGTAATCAACCCATCCTGGTATATTCTTACAAAATAAATCCCGCTTGATAAACCTGTCACATCGAACTGAATTGCATTAGTTCTACCAATTACTTCCGAACGGATTTCCCTACCGGTAATGTCTAATAATGAGACTTTTAAATTTTCTGAGGGAATAGAAGTCATTTCAATATTTAAAATTGCGCTGGAAGGATTTGGAAAAATGTGAATAGGAATTTCACTGAAGTTATAAGCAGCTACATCAGATGGGGAGGATAATTCCAAAGTTCCTTCTGCTGCAAATGTGTAAGGATGGTTAGCCCCAACTATGTATGGGACACCGTCACTATCTGAATCATTACCTGTTTCACCGCTTTGTTGAGCTTCAGCTAAAATCATACTGTTATAAACATTTTTGAACACTCTTGAATATATTAATGGTGCTTGTTCTTGATTCCCGATTATTGAGGCTTCTCGCATAGCTCCTGATAAAGTAGCTAGATTGAATGGAGTATATACAGCTTGATTATCGTTCAATTTGGTACGAAATGCACTTGATTGCTCGATGTAGAAATCTTTGATTAAGTATAAGTAAGCATTGTTAGCTTCATTCAAATACTTTGTATCATTTGTAAAAGAATATACTTTGTATAGGCTTTGAATAATCGAACTTAATGATGACAAAGTTGTTGGTTCATCTGTTACTCCCTGTCCGATTATAAATTGATTATGATAAACATTATTCTTATCTTTCAAACTATTTATTATAAAGTTAGCTTGAGCAAGCAAAGCATCATTTGCCATAGTTGCCAAAGGAGTGCCAGAAAATTCGTTAATAAAATCAACTAAAGTGATAATAGTGTAAGCAACGTTTTCTGCAGAAATCGTATTGTCATGTAAAACCTTTGAATTTTCATCAAGATTTGATATATCCACAAATGACCCAATTGATGCATCGAAGTGCATAGCCATGATGTTTTGAAATAATACCATACTGATGCCCATCATCATATCATAAGGACCCATTACTCCTGTTTGCTTCATCGTAGCAGGGAAAGGATTTCCATCAAATACTCTTGCATAAGCAAAATGTTTGGAATCAACCACATCTGGGTTCATCATATTTTGAAATCCAACAGTCGCTCTAAGAAATGATATCTGATCAAAAAGGTGGCTACTTTTATCTGATACACTGAAACTCTCAGCTTTGGGAGGTAACATATCACCCATTGATTTTTCAACAACCTGTATTTTGTGTGGAAAATATATGATTTTGTTGGCAGGATTGTAATTTAAGGGGTCTATCATACCCAATTTATCCCCATCAAAAGCTAGACTGCCAAGAACGAACATTGTTTTGCTGATCCCAGTGGCAGTTAGAATTTGCCCCATCAGACCATCTATATTGTTGCCACCATAAAATACATTGTTGTTAGGGTCAAAATTTGGTGAATCTACTGAATCTGGGGATATTGTTCCATCTGCTTCCAGAGTGTTGTCATCAGAATCATGAAATGCCCCTAACATATCCTGCGCCCAAAGGTATTGTTTCATCATACTTTGTCCCATAGCTGCAAGATTAAGGGTTTTATCCATTTTGCTTCTATCAAATCTTAAAGATGCATAGTCCATCTGAAAATCCATAGTAACTGCTTGTGGAAGTGTCATATCGCCAGAAATAAAATCTGCGAATTGTGGAAAGGGATTTGTTGGTGGCATTTGATTTGCCAGCATACTAAAATGCATCATAACCTTCATAAACTCATCATCTTCTTTATATCCGTTTGCTATATTACCAGTATATTTTCCGTCAAAGTCAACAGGTTCCATCGTTGACATTTGGTTAATCAGTGGTGACCACATCATGTGCAATCCCAAACCAGAACTAGCTCCTAAGGCGCCAAGTAAATATCTCGAGTATTCATAATTTTCAATACCAAGTGTATATGAGATAGTATCGGGGAAATTTGGACTCATGGGGTTTAGGTCATCAAGATTGTAGCCTAGAAACTCAGCAAATGGTTCTCCACTTTCATTCATCTCGTTTGCCAATAGCATTTGATGAGAAGTAAGAAAAGTTGCATCATTTTGTATAATGAGCTTTTTTGCGAAGCTGATGCTAACTAAGGATAAACTTAGTACTAAGAAAGTTAGAAATTGTTTCATAGAATTACTCCTAATAATTATTTAAAATTTTTACAATTGAAAATGTTTCAAGTGATTTTAATAAATAGTATGTAAAATTCCAAAAGCTGACAAGTTTACATTTTTTTTTCAGTATCAATTAATAATCTCGCAATGATTCCTACAAATATTGCTTATACAAATATTAAATTTCAAATATTTATATTTAATAAAAAAAGTGCAATCCTGCTTGTTGCAAGATTGCACTAATTTGTATTAATTAAAAAATGATTAAACTATACGCTTAATATATGATATCCGTTAACAATTAACGAGCGAAGACTTGGGTGGTTTTTGTATTCATCAATTAAATTTAAACCGGCATTTTCAACTTGGTCGATAACCCCATAAGCTCTAGCACAATATTTGCAAGCCCCTGTTATATTGCCTTTTAAACTTAAGTAAATCCTATGAAGTTTATGGTCTTCTTTTTCTAATTCTCCAATCCATTTTGTACCAGCACCATCAAAGATAATTTTCAAATCATCTCCATTTTCAATAGCTTCCATAGCTAAAATAAAAGAATTTGAAACCTTTCCAATAGCTTCAGATGTGTTTGTATCCGCAAAGATTACGATTGCAATTTTTTCCATATTATAAACTTTTTTTTTGTAAATTAAATTGTTACTAACAAATTAGTCGTTAATAGTATTATAAACTGACAATGATTTGATAAATTTAGTACAAAAAAAATTATAAAAATGTATAAAATATAGTAATTCTAGGTGTGACGGAAGCATCGATACTTCTCACATTAGGTATTGATTCATACGTTTCGATTATTACGTTAGGTGATATTGTAACTTTTTTGTCTAGTTGATATATCAAGCTAAAAATGAACCAATTACGAGCATCACCAAGTATATATTCGTTTGTGTTCGGGTCGTAGTAATCATATCTACCAACTAATGCTAGCTCTTTAGAAAAATTGAAAGAACCGAAAGCTGACCATCCTATGCCATTTTTATCTTTTTGCCCACTTGACGAGGTCATTCCATTCTGAAGTTGATTGATGAAGCCCTCTAATCCAACTGAAAATTGATCTCTTTTATTATAGCCCATGAACAGGGCATAGGTCAACTCGTCATTTAAGATTTTATCAGGTGGTATTACTTTACTTGATGGGTCGTTAATTTTAGGACGAGATTTTAAATCAGCATAAATAGTTGCAGTAAATTGTTTGATTGGGGAGAACTGAATGTGAGCATAGAAGCTTTTATATTTATCAGTTTCAGGTTTGTTGCCAGTGCCATTTCCAATCATTAACCAATACTTAAGCATTCCCCTATAATCGAAGTTACCCTTTAAAGCCAGTGCAAGGTCGCGTGATGGAACTACTCCTCTCAAATCCATAATAGTTTTTTCAAGAAATCTATTTCCCCAAATACCTTCAGATATTTCAAAAGTTGGTGTTGGTTGAATGCCAAAAATTAAATCACTACCAGAAAAAATATCTTTCCATTTCAAATAAGCGTCTTTTACGAATACACCAATTTTACCATTACTAGTATTTGCAGATTGGTCTGCTTCGATGCGAAACCTGGTAGTAAATGAATTAGAAATGTCGTAATCATAAGTAAAATATATCCTTCTCAGTTGTACGCCATTTAGGTCAACATTGCCCCCATTTGCAACATTTTTCAAATCCGTAATTCCACTATCCCTTGCTGCATTGTAGAAAAAATCACCAAACACATACCCTGATATCCTACCATTATTTATTATTTCTTGTGACTCGAGTAAACAGAACCCAATTAGAAAAAATAAAATTGTTAATGATAATTTTTTCATATTACTCCATCTAACTTAACATTTGCTTACATTCAATTACTAATACATTAAATACTCTGTACAGAAAAAAACATTTTTCAAAAATAAGAAAAATGAAATGAAAAGTATGATAAAATTAATTGGACTATTATTTCTTTTGAGATGACATT